>CBEULQ010000305.1:0-4275 GCA_965543975.1 uncultured Desulfocucumis sp.
TACCAAGCAAGTCTTTCTTCCAGCAACTAAATCTAACCTCTTCATTGAAGTCGATGTTTAAATTAAATACCTCAATTTCATCATTCTTATAAGGGTATGTGTATGTATGTGTAAATAAGCTTCGTTCTGAAATTATTGTGCGATACTTCTCAGTGTTACTTAGAATATAGTTTTTTTGCAGTGCTCCCAATGCAATTAATACTAAAAACAAGATCAAACCAATAACCAAAGCTTTTATAAGCTTTTTCTTCATCTTTATAACCTCTTAAAATATCACTAAATAGTTTCCTTCACAATATACCCTTCAATATTAAACACATGAGATATAATATTGCAATACTAACATGTAATAATCTCCTTAAAACAAAGAAAATTAGGAGATATTAATCTTATCAATTTCAGGCCGAACTATATCCGAAAATGCTTCTTTGATGTGAGAAGGGTTGTTAGGCAATTACCTAATAAGTTTTTTCATATTATTTCGATAAAGCACAGATGATTCTCCATCCTTTTCTCTTATTTTAAGTATGCCTTTAATATTGACATCCTTTATCGCAGGTAATTGATGGGCTAGACACTCAAATAGTTTTCTATTTCTCTCATTAATATCATTATCATTAGATTGGTTATTGTGCTACTCCACTTAAATCTTCACTTGCAACAAAATTATATAACGAACTTTGCATCCTTATTTTCTGATAGTATTACATTATTTAAAATATGGACATCTTCATGTACCTTATCATTCTTAGTTTTATCATCTGGTTATAGATATTCTGCGGAGTTAATTTCATTAGTTCTAGGCATTCATACAAGTCTTCAAGCATAAACTAACACCCCTCTGTATGATTATCCATATTATACCACAACAACAGAATATTGCAATTTTGGAAGTATTACTTATTATTATAATTATTATTTATAGATAATTTCTCTTCTTACAAGAGAGACGTTACTTACTTGTCTCATAACAATGTAACAAGGTGCATGAATTGGCAGTCACTTAATAAAAGAAAAACCGCACTCATTTATGGTAGCGCTCACCCTTAATTATTTTAAACGCTGATATCTGTTTGAGCATTATTGCCCTCCGATACCATACGCCATTTACCTGGCATCCGGTTAATAAATATTGAAGGTTTACAATTTGCTGCCGGCGAATTAAATTATAGACCATCAATACTAAAAGCGTTTTGGGAGAGGTGCAATAAGGCTTTGTTCATTCATCTGCACGTACATACGGAGTACAGCCTTCTGGACGGGGCAGCCCGGATAAAAAAGGCGGTTAAATCCGCCAAGGAAATGGGCATGCCGTCCCTGGCCATCACCGATCATGGCACTATGTTCGGGGTGGTGGATTTTTATAAAGCCTGCCGGAAGGAAGAAATAAAGCCCATCCTGGGCTGCGAGGTATATGTGGCTCCCCGCACCATGTCGGACCGGACCCCCAAGGTGGACGACAATCCGTATCACCTGGTTCTGCTGGCGGAAAAAGAGGAGGGATACAGGAACCTGCTTAAGTTGGTATCCATGGCCTATACCGACGGGTTTTACTACAAACCCAGGGTGGATAAGCAAGCCCTGGCGGCACACAGCAAAGGTCTTATTGCTCTTTCCGGCTGCATCGCCGGAGAGGTGCCCCGCGCCTATCTGGCGGGGGAGCCGGAAAAGGCCCGGCGGGCGGCCATGGAATACCTTGAGATATTCGGTGAAGGGAATTTTTACCTGGAACTGCAGGACCACGGTTTTACGGAACAAAGAACTGCCAACCGGGAGCTTATCAAGCTGCACGGGGAAACCGGCATACCCCTGGTGGTTACCAACGACGTTCATTATGTGCTCCGGGAGCACGCGGAAATGCAGGATGTGCTGCTGTGCATCCAGACCGGCAAGACCGTGGACGACCCTGCCAGAATGAAATTTCAGTCCCAGGAGCTTTACCTGAAAAGTGAAGAGGAAATGAATCTGCTTTTCGGTGAAGTCCGTGAAGCTATGGAAAACACCGTGCGCATAGCCGAGAGGTGCAACGTGGAGCTGTCCTTCGGTACCCTGCACCTGCCTGTGTTTACAGTGCCGGAGGGCTTTGATGTGGACACCTACCTAAGGGAGAAGTGCAATGAGGGACTGATCTGGCGTTTTGGCGAAATAACCGAGCCGGTACAAAAACGCATGGAGTTTGAGCTCAAGGTAATTAAGCAAATGGGCTACTCGGCCTACTTCCTCATAGTGTGGGATTTCATTCACTTTGCCCGCTCCCAGGGGATACCGGTGGGACCGGGCCGGGGTTCCGCCGCCGGAAGCCTGGTGGCTTACGCCCTGGGCATAACCAACCTGGACCCGCTTAAATACAGCTTGCTTTTTGAGAGGTTTTTAAATCCCGAAAGGGTGTCCATGCCGGATATAGACATAGACTTCTGCTTCGAGCGCAGGGGCGAGGTTATAAATTACGTGGCTCAAAGATACGGCGCCGACCGGGTTGCCCAGATAGCCACCTTCGGCACCATGGCGGCCAGGGCCGCCATCAGGGACGTGGGCAGGGCGCTGAACATGCCCTATGGCGAGGTGGACCGGGTGGCCAAAATGGTTCCCATGGAGCTGCACATAACCTTGGAAAAAGCTCTCCAGGACTCGTCGGATTTAAAGGAACTGTATGATTACAACCCCCAGGTAAAAAAGCTCATCGATATGGCAATTCTGCTTGAGGGTATGCCCAGGCACGCTTCCACCCATGCGGCGGGGGTGGTGATCACCCGGGAGCCGCTGACCTATTACCTGCCATTGTACAAGGCAGCCGACGGTCCCCTCACCACACAGTTTGCCAAGGATCAGGTGGAGGAACTGGGCCTCTTAAAAATGGACCTTTTGGGTTTAAGGACCCTTACCGTCATTGCCGACGCGCTTAAAATAATTGATGAGAACAGGGGAATTATGGTGGATATAGACGCCATATCCCTGGAGGATTCCGCTTCCTACGGGCTCCTGGGCCGGGGTGAAGGGGTCGGGGTATTCCAGTTGGAAAGCAGCGGCATGCGGGCAATATTGAAAGAACTCCGTCCGGAAGTGTTCGAGGATATCGTGGCCCTGGTGGCCCTTTATCGCCCCGGTCCCCTGGGCAGCGGCATGGTGGACGATTTCATAAAAAATAAGCACGGCCTCAAGGAGGTTACCTATCTTCATCCCAAACTGGAGCCGATTTTAAAGGACACATACGGTGTGATACTTTACCAGGAGCAGGTGATGCGGATATCCTCGGACCTGGCGGGTTTCACCCTGGGCGAGGCGGACATGTTGCGCAGGGCCATGGGCAAGAAAAAGCCGGAAATTATCGCCAACCTGCGCGCCCAGTTCGTGGAGGGCGCGGTGAAAAACAACGTGGATTCCAATATTGCAGGTCAAATATTCGACCTGATGGAATATTTTGCGGGCTACGGATTCAACAAGAGCCACAGCGCCGCCTATGCCCTGGTTTCCTACCAGACTGCTTATCTAAAGGCAAACTACCCGGTGGAATACATGGCGGCTCTGCTTACGTCCGTTAGGGACAACACCGACAAGGTGGCTGCATACATTGAGGAAAGCCGCCGGATGGGCATAGAGGTGCTTCCCCCGGATGTCAATGAAAGTCGGGAGAGCTTTACCGCTGTGGGGGATAAAATCCGCTTCGGCCTGGCAGCCATTAAAAACGTGGGACTGGCCGCGGTGGAGGCAATAATAGATGTAAGGGAAAAAGACGGATCCTTTGAAAATTTTGCCGATTTCTGCAGCCGGCTTGATACCCGGGTGGTTAACCGCAGGGTTATGGAGAATCTAATTAAAGGTGGGGCCTTTGACTCCCTTGGCTACCACCGGGCGCAGCTCATGGCCGCAGTGGAAGCCGGACTCAACCTGGCCCAGCAGAGTCAGAAGGAAAAGGCCCGGGGGCAGCTCTCCTTGCTGGACTACTGGGGTGAGGAAGCCAGGGAGACCCTTTCCCTCAACATTCCCGATATAGAGGAATATCCCCGTTCGGAGATGCTGGCCCTGGAAAAGGAAGCACTGGGCCTTTTTATCAGCGGACACCCTCTCTCGGAATACCGCCGCGCTCTGGCGGAGCAGGCGGGGAGCACCATAGCCGAAGCCCGGGGGATGGAGGAAGAATGCAGTATTACCGTGGGGGGCATGTTTACCTCGATTAAGCGCATAACCACTCGCAAGGGCGATCCCATGGCCTTTGCCAACCTGGAGGATTTAACCGGCAGCATAGAGGTGGTGCTTTTCCCCAGGCCCTATCAGCAG
>CBEULQ010000306.1:0-4273 GCA_965543975.1 uncultured Desulfocucumis sp.
ATGAAAGGGAGTTGTGTTAACCATGAAGCTGGGCGATATATACAGGCTGGCTGTTAAAAAAGGCATGGAGAACGACTTAAGGGGCGCTGAAAGGCTGGAACAGCTGCTGAATGCTGAACGGGAGAAATTCGAAAAACTATCCCAAGAGCAGAAAGAGGAATTCGACCGGGACAGGCTGTTTAATCCTTTTCACGATACCCGCATACTATTCGGCGATGAGAACGTAGAGGTAAAATCAGTCGTGGCAGGTATAGACATTGAAGTTGAGGAGCTGCTGCTGGCGGACGGGCTGAAATCAAAAAACACACCTGTTGACCTTGTTATAGCCCATCATCCCGAGGGAAAGGCGCTGGCAAATCTATACAGGGTAATGCACTCCCAGGAGGATCTCTATGCCAGGTTCGGTGTGCCTGTTACCGTTGCCGAGGGCGTAATGGCCGGAAGGATCGGCGAAGTCAGGAGGGGGCTCTTGCCGCGCAACCACAACCGGTCGGTGGACGCGGCGCGGATACTGGGCATACCCTTCATGTGCGTGCACAGTGCTGCGGATAACAACGTGGCCGTATTCTTACAAAGATTAATGGACGATAAAAAGCCTGAAACTTTAAAAGATATTATCGATATTTTAAAGGAAAATCCCGAATACCGGGAAGCCGTAAAAAGCCAGTCTCCTCCAATGGTATTTGCGGGCAAGGAAAAAAACAGAGCGGGAAAAGTTATGATTTCCATGGCCGGGGGTACCAGCGGTTCGGAAAAGATATTCGAAAATCTGGCCCGGGCCGGAGTGGGTACCGTACTAATGATGCACATCCCGGAGAAAAACCGGCTGGAGGCGGAAAAACACCATGTCAACGTGGTAATAGCGGGCCACATGGCCAGTGACTCCCTTGGCATGAACCTTTTTCTTGATGAACTGGAGAAGCGGGGTATAGGGATAGAGACCTGCTCAGGTTTGGTGCGTCATAGCCGGTGCGCTAAAACTGTAACAAAATCGTAACATTTCCGTGCTAATTATGCCAAACTTTTAGACTATACTAATATCTGTAAGGCCGGTCAAAAACAAGCATGGCGCGAAAGGCGAAGCCGTACAGCGCGGAGCGTACTGGTGGTACGTGAGCACTGGACGGCAAGCCTGACAAAGCCAGGCGTAGTTTTTCAACGGCCTTCTAGATAAAAATCAAGGAGGTGACCTATATGAAAAGAAAAATTGCAGTGGCTGTTACACTGCTGGCCCTGATGGCGCTGGTGGCTGTGCCCGCTCTTGCTGCCGCAGACACCGCCAGTGACGCCAAGGCCTGGTTTGACCAGATGTTTGCGGCCAAAGAGGCCTGGGTTGATCAGGCTGTCAAGGACGGCCGGATTACCGCCGAGCAAGGTGAAACCTGGAAGGCGCATTTTGACCAGATGTACCAGTTCCACCAGGAAAACGGTTTTGTCTGCCCCATGGGAGGTCCCGGAGCGGGTAGAGGCATGGGGATGGGTTACGGCATGGGACCCGGCGCCGGCTATGGTATGGGAAGATGGGGCGGCCAGACTCCCGCAACCACCACGCCTGCTCAATAATAACATAAAATTATGCAAAGACCCCGGATTCCGGGGTCTTTTCTCGTAGCAGCATCAGCTCTATTTCTGTAGAGACCTCCGCCTGTCCTAGAAAACCTGAGGGTTCGAGAGTCACCCTGAGGACGTTCAAAAACAAGTATGGCGCGAAAGGCGAAGCCGGACAACGCGGAGCGTACTTGTGGTTTTAAGGTCAGGGGACACACCTCCGTATAAGGTGAGGGGACACACCTCTATTTAGAGCATGGCTTTAGGGTCAGAGGAATGTCCCCAACGTATAATGTCCCCAATTAATACTGTCCGGCGAACCTGAGTTAAAGTGCCAGGCGAAAGTTTTAGGAACGGCCTCCTAGAAAATTCAATCAGTAATATATACCCGGGGCACACGTTTGCCCACCAGGCATACCATCTCGTAATTAATAGTATCCAGGCATTTCGCCACTTCTTCCACCGGCAGTTCCGGACCGCCGAAAAGCAGCGCCTCGTCACCGGGCCGGACACCGGGGATGCCGGTAACGTCCGCCATACACTGGTCCATGCATACCCTTCCTACAATAGGTGCGCGGCGCCCCCTTGTAATTACGCTGCCTGTTCCGGAAAGCCTTCTGGACCACCCGTCCGCATAGCCCAGAGGAAGGGTGGCAATGGTGGCCGGAGCGCTGGTAACATAGGTGCAACCGTAGCTCACCGGGGTATACTGAGGAACCTGTTTGACAAACGCTATCCGCGCTTTGAGAGCCATGGCCGGCCGCAGCTCGAATTTATTCTCCACATCCGGCGAAGGCCAGAGGCCGTATAGCACTATTCCGGGCCTGACCATGTCCAGGTGGGCCTCCGGCATGTCAATGGTGGCCGCGCTATTGGCCATGTGCCGTATTTTAATTTCTATCCCCCTGGCTTTTATCCGCTCCACGGCCTGTATAAAATTATCATACTGCTCCCGGGCAAAGGTTTTGTCGGCGGAGTCTGCCGTGGCAAAATGTGAGAAAACGCCCTCTATTTCCAGTCCGGGCATGTCTGCCAGGGCTTCCCCGAATTCGCCGGCATCTCCGGGTTTTATTCCGATGCGGCTCATGCCGGTGTCGATTTTAATATGCACCCTGGCCTTTGTTCCGGCGGCCTGCGCCGCCGCGGAAAGGGTTCGGGCATCCTGTAGGGAAAAGACTGTCTGGGTGAGGCCGTGGGCAACTACCAGCGGGGCTTGTTCGGGAGGAGTATAGCCCAGAATAAGTATGGGTGCGGTAAACCCGGAGCGCCTGAGTTTCATGCCCTCGCTAAGAATAGCCACCCCCAGCCGGTCCGCGCCTGCCTCCAGGGCGGTTCGGGCCACCGCCGCCGCCCCGTGGCCGTATGCATCCGCCTTAACAATGGCGCAAAAGGCCGTACCGGGTTTGAGTAATTCCTTAATCCGGCGAATGTTATGGGCAATGGTAGACAGGTTCACTTCCGCCCAGACCGGCCGCTCGTACATTGCCGTCCCTCCCCTTTTGGCTCTATCGAACCCTTAGCGAGATAAAAGGCCCCACCGGGAGCCTTTTATCAATAGATATCTTTATGTCTGCGGTTAGTTGGCGGGGTTGCCTAGAACTTGTTGCAACGGGATGTATTCCAGCCCTAGGGCTTCGGCCACCGCCTGGTATGTTACCTTTCCGTCAATTACATTGACGCCCCGGGCCAGGGCTGCGTCCTCCTGCACCGCCCGTGCAAAGCCCTTGTTGGCTAGGGCCAAAGCGTAAGGCAATGTTACATTGGTGAGGGCGAAGGTGGAGGTTCTGGCCACGGCTCCCGGCATGTTTGCCACTGCGTAGTGAACAACATCGTGCTTGATATATACGGGGTCGTTATGGGTGGTGACCCGGTCGATGGTTTCCACGCAGCCTCCCTGATCAATTGCCACGTCCACAATAACCGAGCCCGGTTTCATTCCTTTGACCATGTCTTCGGTGATTACCCGGGGAGCCCGGGCGCCCGGAACCAGTACGCCTCCGATAACCAGATCGGCTTTTGCCACCGCTTCCTTCACGTTGTACGGGTTGGATATAAGCGTTTTCAGACTGGCGCCGAAAATATCGTCCAGGTAGCGTAAGCGGTTGGGATTTTTATCCACGATGGTTACGTCGGCCCCCATGCCCACCGCTATCTTGGCAGCGTTAGTGCCGACCACGCCGCCGCCAACTATGACCACCTTGGCCGGTGGCACGCCCGGCACGCCTCCCAGCAGTACACCCAGGCCGCCGTAATGCTTTTCCAGAAATTGGGCGCCGATTTGTACGGACATACGCCCAGCCACTTCACTCATGGGGGTCAGCAGGGGCAGTGCCCCGTCGTTGGTCTGGATTGTTTCGTAAGCTATGCCCGTAACTTTTTTGCGCAGTAGGGCACTGGTCAATTCCGGCACCGGTGCCAGGTGCAGGTAGGTGAAAAGCAACTGGTTCTCCTTGAACAAATCATACTCCGCTGGAAGCGGCTCCTTGACCTTGACAATCATGTCCGCGATCTGGAATACTTCTGCGGGGGAAGCCAGCATTTCCGCACCGGCTGCGATGTACTGCCCGTCACTGATGCCGCTGCCGACACCGGCGCCGGCCTCTATGACCACTTTATGGCCTGCGCCCACCAGGGTTTCAACACCTGCCGGGGTGATGGCAACCCTGTTTTCATTGTTTTTAATTTCCTTGGGCACTCCTATTATCATGGCCAAATCCTCCCTCTT
>CBEULQ010000307.1:0-4264 GCA_965543975.1 uncultured Desulfocucumis sp.
TTTTACGGGACCTTATTTTTTTTGTCAATAGTTAAAAATATTCTTTTTAGTTAAAAATATGCTATAAATATATTTTTGATATTGTTAAAACATATTAAATAATACTTAATGAAAGACATTTGAATATATATTTAAAATTATGGCTTTTCATGACCTTAATAGTGGTGCTGTTATTGGAACTTGCCTACCCGCTTCGGTATTACCGGGGCGGTTTTTTTTTACCGTCACAGTGTTCATCATAGCTACGCGAAGTCTCCTGACATGGTGAATGCCGGCTTCCATTAAGTATCTGTCTGCCAGGTGCGTGGACATTTAGTTTGATCTATATCACACTTAATCCGTGTTCTATCACATATTGCAATCCCCGGGTAAGCAGTATCATAGAAAAAACACCTTAAGAGAAGGTAACGAGATTTTAAAATACAAGGAGGTAGGTTATCAATGCTATGCAATCAGTGTGAACAAACCGCCAAAGGAACGGGTTGCTCTGCCATGGGTGTCTGCGGCAAGAACCCTGAAGTATCGGCCCTGCAGGATCTCCTGCTTCACGCCGTAAAGGGATTGTCCCTCTATGCCTGCGAAGGACGCAAGGCCGGAGTGGCGGATCCCGAGGTTAATGTATTTACTGTGGAAGCAATGTTCTCCACCCTCACCAACGTGGATTTCGACCCGGCCCGCTTCCAATTGCTGATCAATCGCTGCGTAGAACTCAGGGAAGCACTGAAAGAAAAAGTGGCGAAGGCAGGGGGTAAAGTCAAATTTTCCGACCCCAGCGCAAGCTTCCGGCCAGCCTCTGATCTGAAGGGCCTGGTGAAACAGGGCGAGGCTGTGGGTATGGTGAACGACCACGACGCCGACCCTGACATCCAGTCCCTGCAGCAGATTGCCGTATACGGCATCAAGGGCATTGCGGCCTACGCCGACCACGCCAGGATTCTGGGCCAGGAGGACGATAAAGTTTATGCCTTCGTCCACGAGGGAATGGCCTCTTTGACCAACAAGGATCTGACTCTGAACGACTGGGTGGGCTTGGCGCTTAAATGCGGCGAGGTCAACCTGCGCACCATGGAACTCCTGGATGCCGCCAACACCGGCGCTTACGGCCATCCGGCACCCACCAGTGTTCCCCTTGGCCACAAGAAGGGCAAGTGCATTCTGATCTCCGGCCACGACCTCAAGGATCTGGAAGAGTTGCTCAAGCAGACCGAGGGCAAGGGAATCTACGTTTACACTCACGGCGAGATGCTGCCGGCACACGGCTACCCGGAGTTGAAAAAATACAAACACTTCTACGGACACTTCGGCACCGCCTGGCAGAACCAGAAGAAGGAATTTGCCGAGTTTCCCGGCGCCATCCTGATGACCACCAACTGCATCCAGGAACCCCAGCAGTCCTACACCGGCAACATCTTTACCACCGGCCTGGTGGGTTGGCCCGGCGTAAGGCACGTGAGGAACGGCGACTTTGGCCCGGTGATTGAAAAGGCGCTGGAAATGCCCGGCTTCCCATCAGATGAAGACAGGGACAGCGTCATGGTGGGCTTTGCCCGGAATGCCGTCATGGGCGTGGCTGATAAGGTCATTGACGCGGTGAAGAGCGGCGCCATCAAGCACTTCTTCCTGGTGGCCGGTTGCGACGGCGCCAAGGCAGGACGAAACTACTACACCGAGTTCGTGGAGAAGACGCCCAGGGACACCGTTGTTCTGACCCTGGCCTGCGGCAAGTTCCGCTTCTTTGATAAAAAGCTGGGCGACATCGGCGGAATCCCGCGGCTGTTGGACGTAGGCCAGTGCAACGACGCCTACTCGGCCATCCAGATCGCCGTGGCGCTATCCAAGGCCTTTAACTGCGGCGTGAACGACCTGCCGCTCTCCCTGGTGCTTTCCTGGTACGAGCAAAAGGCGGTGGCCATCCTGCTCACGCTCCTGCACCTGGGCATTAAAAACATCCGCCTGGGCCCGAGCCTGCCGGCCTTCGTAACACCCAACGTGCTGGATGTGCTGGTCAAAAACTTTGACATCAAACCCATCTCCACCCCGGATGAGGATCTGGCCGCCATCCTGGGCAAGAATGAAACAGAGCCGGCGAAATCCGGCTCCGGCATCAGAAATTTTATTAAAAAACTTTTCTCTAAAGCGGTGTAGTTGAGAAAGGGGAGTCCAATCAATATAAAGATTGGCCAAAGATGATAATGTCTGCAGAAGTATAAATAAAAGTATAGTGAAACCCCGTGGGTGTTGCAGGAGAAGTCCTGTTATATTCACGGGATTTTTTTATGCTCCAATCAGTATGCATAATGAAACTACTCCTTGTAGCACATATTTACCTGATAAAGTAGGACAGGGAACTGTCCCCTGTCCTAGTCCCTGTCCTAGCTTTGACTGAAAAAGAGCAGGTTGCTTACTGCTCTTTTTTTGTTCTCCCCTTGCCAGTAATAGGATATTTTAATACAATACATATATGAGTAAAATTACCCATATGGGTAATAACATGACGGAAATAGAGGTGCAAAATGAAGCTGAATGATTCCACGGATGGAAACAGATATGAGAGAAGAAAGGAGGAAACAAGGCAAAAAATAATCGATGTTGCTATGAATCTTTTTTACAGGCAAGGCTTTGATTCAACCACGCTGGAGCAAATTGCGGAGGAAGCGGACATTGCCCGAAAAACCCTCTATAATCATTTCCCCATCAAAGAGGATATTGTCATTGAATACTTGCAAAGGTTTGTGGGGAAAAGGGCACCGGAAATAGACCAATTAATCCGGGAACATGCTGATACCCGCTCACGGTTGGTGGCTGTGCTGAACAGGCTGATAGAATGGACCAAACAGCTAATGACGAAGGATATTTTTAGAATATATGTCTCTTGCCAGATGCAAAAATTATTGACTGCTTTCAATGATGAAAGTCAAAGAAGCGGAGCACAAATTTTTATAACTGAAATTATCAAACTGGGCGTGGAATCAGGAGAAATAAGGCGGGATTTTCCGTTAGAGATTCTGGTTTCCCAGGCGGACAACATTCGTGTAACAGCGGGAATGAGATTGTTAATAGACCCGGAGAGATTTACGGCTAAAGATTATGTTGAAAAAAGCGTAGATCTTTTTCTTTGCGGGGCAAAAGACAGTTTGGAAAAAAACCGTTAATTGTTTAAAAAAAGTGCCGGGGGAGGATGCCATGGAAAATAGTTGCGGAGATTTCTTTTTTAGTTGGCCCGAAGCATTTCAAGCCGGGGTGGAGGCAGCCGGGGGAAAGGGGTGGAACCTGGGAAGGCTTGAGCGATACGGATTCAGCATACCAGCGGGGGGAGTTCTTGCAGCCGCAGCCTACAAGAATTTTATGAAGGAAAACAACCTGCTGGAAGCCACGGAGAAAACCGCGCAAAGCGTATCTATCGGTAATATTGGCGAGAGGGAGATTGAGGAAAAACTTTTCCTTATAAGAGAAAGAATTAATGCCGGCAATATATCCCCCCATATACAGGAAGAGCTTATCTCAAAGCTAAAAAACATCGGCATACTTGAGAAACCATTGGCTGTTAGGTCTTCAGCCACGGCGGAAGACACTTCCGGGACGTCTTTTGCCGGTATCCACGAATCTTTTTTAAATGTCCGGGGAATGGATAACATCCTGTGCGCCATTAAGGGGTGTTACGCGTCTTTATGGACTCCCAGGGCTGTTGCATACCGTCGGAAAATGAACGTTAAAGATTTCCAGGTGCTCCCGGCTGTTGTGATTATGGAAATGGCGGAGGCCATGGCCGCCGGCGTGGGCTTTACCTGCGACCCCCGGACCGGACGGGAAGATATTTTGGTGATAAACGCAAATTTCGGTTTGGGCGAAAGTGTGGTCAGCGGTGCGGTGGAGCCTGACGAATATCATCTGCGCCTGGGCTATTGGCCCTGGCCTGAAATAATGGAAAGAAGAATTGGTCGCAAAGAAGGAATGACTGTTCCCGGAAAAAACGGGGGAACGGAATTTGTCAGGCCTGCCGGGTCACAGGCGGGCCAGGTGTTATCCGACGAAAATATAGTGAAACTCGGTTATTTGCTCCTGCGGTTATACGAAGCCCTGGGCCGGGGGGAACATCACCAGGATATTGAATGGGTGTTTGACGGTAACCAATTCATACTGGTTCAGGCCAGGCCGGTTACGGCTCTACCCAGGTATACCTGTGCTGAAATTAAAGATCAGCCGGACATATGGTCCAATGCCAATTTCAGGGATGCAATACCTGAAGTCCAGTCAACTTTTAACT
>CBEULQ010000308.1:0-4259 GCA_965543975.1 uncultured Desulfocucumis sp.
GATAAGAATACTCAGAGAGTTGAGAAATCAGATTTCGTACTGAGTGAGGTTATTAATGAGATATTAAAAGAAACAAGATTAATTGATAAAAACCATAACATTTTAAATGATCAAATCGAAGATTTTATCATACACGCAGACCAAAATCTAATTAAAGAAGCCATAAGAATATTCATGGACAATAGTATCAAGTTTACTCCAGCCGGTGGCACTATTAAGCTGAATTTATATCAGAAAAACAAAAGAGCTTTGATAAGTATTGAAGATACGGGAATAGGAATTTCTCAGGAAGACCTTCCCCATATCTTCAACCGGTTTTACCGGGCTGATAAATCAAGAACAAAGGCCAGCGGGGGCACAGGCCTGGGCCTTGCCATTGCCAAATGGATCATTGATAGTCACCATGGAAAAATTGATGTTCGAAGTGAATTAAATGCAGGGACAGTGGTCCGGATTGAACTGCCCCTTGGCAGGTAAAAAACACCCTCCTTGCCAGGAGACCATTGCATCATTTTAGGTGCGGGAAATATTTTTCTATGCGCCGCTGCAGAGAATACCGGCTCAAACCGAGCAGGCGCGAGGCCTGGCTGATGTTCCACCGTGACTCTTCCAGGGCAATTTTAATATATTCTTTTTCAATATTGGTGAGGATTGCGTCCAGGGAGAAATTTTCAGGTATTTTATTGGTTTTTAAAGTGATTAAATGACTGGTTTCGGTATCTGATCCGGAATCCGGCTCACTGAATATATTGGCCGGAAGATGTTTTAAAGCTATTACTTTGTCCTCGCATAGAATGACTAGCCTTTCAACGACATTTCTTAATTCACGAATGTTACCGGGCCAATGATATTCTTGTAAAACATGGAAAGCCTCATCTGAAAAGCGAACAATCTTTTTGTTAAACTGTTTATTAAAAAAAGTAAGGAAGAACCTGGATAGAAGAGGGATATCTTCCTTTCTTTCTCTTAACGGTGGAAGGCTGACAGGTACGACATTAATCCTGTAAAAGAGGTCACTGCGGAATTTTTTTTGGGAAACCATTTGCTCCAGGTCTCTATTGGTTGCTGCGATCAGGCGTACATTGACAGGACGTTCCTGCAATCCACCCAAACGGGTTACCTTACGGTCTTCCAGAAACCGCAGCAGCTTTACCTGCATTTCAAGGGGCAGTTCTCCTATTTCGTCCAGGAAAAGAGTGCCCTCATCTCCCAGTTCCAGAAGCCCCTTTTTAGGTTTGCCGGCGCCGGTGAAGGCGCTTTTTTCAAAGCCGAATAATTCGCTTTCCAGAAGATTTGGGGGTATCGCCCCGCAATTAATGGTAATAAAAGGCTTGTCCGCCCGGACGCTCTTTTTATGAAGGGCACGGGCGACCAGTTCTTTCCCTGTTCCCGTTTCACCCGTAATCAAAACCATGGTTGTATCAACTGAGGCAATTACCTCTAATTTATTTAACACTTCCTCCATGGACGCGCTTCGATAAATAATTTCCATGTTGGACAGGGACTGCTGGTGTTTGCGAAAAAGGTGGCTTTCCCTTTCAATTTGGAGTGTGGATAAAGCCCTGTCACTCAAAAATCTGATTTCAGCCAATTCGAAAGGTTTGTTAATGTAATCGTACGCGCCCATTTTGATAGCCTCAACCGTGGAAGAAGTTGTTCCATACGCAGTCATCATGACGACCATTGTGTCCGGCGAAAGCCTGCGGATATCGGACAGGACTTCCAGGCCGTTTCTATCCGGGAGCTTCATATCTAAAAAAACCAGATGATGGTTTTCCTTTTCTATCATTTTGACGGCCTCCAGGCCGTTTTGCGCCACATTGACATGGAAACCCCAATCGGTCAACGCCGCTTCAAGGGATAGACGCAGGGATGGTTCGTCATCTACCACCAGCACTCGCTTCTGCATGGTTAAACCTCCGTTCTTATCGGGAGCTTTAAAATTATTTGCGCACCTTGCCCTGTTTCGGAATGAACATCGATTTCACCACCGTTTTCGTTGACAAGTCTCTGCACCACGGCAAGACCGAGCCCGGTACCCCTGGGATCAGTGCTGAAAAACGGCTGAAAAATTTTGCTTGAGTTTTTTGGAGGGATACCGGTTCCTTCGTCAGATATGATGAAACTAAAAAAATCTGCAGTCTGTAAATATTGTGAAATCCTTATGGTTGTCCCCTCAGGAGTGGCCTTTATCGCATTTAGGACAAGATTGAGCAAAATTTGTTTTAAGTTATCGCTGTCTACATAGAGCAGAGGTATTGCGGCCGGCAGCCTGTTTTCAAAACGTATTTGTTTATCCTTTAAGGCTTTTGAAAGTAAATTATAAATTGAAGCCAGAGAGTCATGAAGGTTAACTCCGGTGCGTTTTGGAGTCTGGGGCCGTGCCAGGTCAAGCATGTTGGTGATCAATCTGTTGATTCTGTCTATTTCTGTGGAAATTGCCTTTACAAGCCGGTTAGTCTTAATATCGGAAGATAGCCGCTCAGCCAGAACCTGGCTGCAAGTTTTGATTCCGGCCAGCGGGTTGCGGATTTCATGGGCCAGGGTGGCCGCTATTTCACCAAAAGAGGCCAGTTGTTTGACCCTTTCCATGTTGCGTTCAATTCGGCGCTTTTCAGTGATGTCTTCAAATAATAACATAACTGCCACCCTTTCACCTTCACGATTGTGTACGAGATCGGTTCTGCCCGAAATGAACAAAGTTTCTTCAGAGTATTTAATGATATGCTCCCATGTGGTGGGCGCCTCATTTGAACTTTGCCGTTCCAGACAAATCTTCCTGAGAAGAGACAGCAGTTCATGGCCATTTTGGCCCCATTTTTTGATTGCTTCCGAATCACTTAATTTCAAAATCTTTAAGGCGGTGGGGTTGGCTTTTAGAATGTGACTGCCGTCAAGAGATGTGGTTACGATAGCGGTTGAAATACTGTTAAAAATGGCGTCGTTAAACTGCTGCATTTGCTTTATTTCTTTAAGGTTTTCCTCCACTCTGAAAATCATTTTTTGAAATGACTTTGCCAGAATGCCAATTTCATCACGGCGGTCGACGGGTAAATTATATTTTCCCTCGCCCGGGGTCAGTTCCCGGCAGATGCTTGCAAGTCTTTTTATGGGCCTTGTGAAGTGGTGGGAAAGAAAGATTGTAATTTCAATGGCCAGCATTCCGGCCAGTATCCCCACCAACAGGATGTATTTATGAAATAAAATAAGAGGTTCGGGAAAAGGCTCGATCAGGACTGGAAGACCCAGTAACCGGTCCCGATCGGGAAAATATGATACCACCAGCCAGAGGTTTTCGCTAAACAAACCGTTGCCCCTGTATAGTAAAACATCTTTTTTAAGGATGCTTTCCTTGGACATTTCCAGGTTTATCTTTAAAATCTGTTCGCGGTACGGCATCAGTTGGTATGGAAGTTTGGTGAAATGGCCTTTTTCTATCCAGGCCAGATCCTCTCCCAGAAATTCGGATAGTATCAAGTGTTTGCCTTTATCATTTTCCTCTTCGGAATTCTCGTATTTCAAAAAACGTTCTGCCCGTATTAGAATCTTCTCGGCCTCATCCTTGCGGTAGTTTGCATAAAACTGGTACCCGCCCCAGTATGCAACCGCTGAAATGGTTACGATCAGTGACAGGACTAATAACAGAAACGGGATCATTATTTTGCGCTCAATGGATAGTTTCATGACCTCTGTTCCCTTGCTTTCCGGTAATACCCTATTCCTGAATAAAGTACGGCGGAGACAATAACTCCGGGCATTGCCGGATGAATGTTAGTGGTAATGGGTCCTGTGGCTAACCAGGTAAACCATAAAGCGATAGTCAGCAGTCCTCCAATAATGGACACCATTGCTTGCCAGAAAGAGGGGCTTTTCAAGTATAGACCCCCAATCATGGGTATAAGAAAAGTAACTGCCACAACACCCCAGATGTAGCTGCCAAATATTAATAGCTGTAAAGGAGGTTTTATAGCCAGCAATAGTGTAATAGAGCCCCCCAGGGCGACAACCAGCCGGTTGGCCAGCAATAATTTTTCATCACTGGCCTGTGGGTTAAACAGGTTACGGTAGATATCGTGCACAGCGCTGCTGGCCACGATAAGCAGTTGGGAATTGGCCGTGGAAACTGCGGCCGAGGTAAGGCTGATAAGAAACACACAGCCGAAAATGGTGTTCATAAAATTTTTGGAGAAAAAAGGAAGCACCTCATCAGGGCTGGTCAGGGGGGCGGCGGGCATTATTACCCTGGCGCCAAGCCCGAT
>CBEULQ010000309.1:0-4254 GCA_965543975.1 uncultured Desulfocucumis sp.
CTCTTATTTTATCGAGAATTACATAGCATTTTGCCTGCCGATACCCTGAAAAGGCAATTATGGGGCAGGCAACTTTTGCATAAAAATTGCCTGCCCCATTTTTCACTTACCCCTGGCCGTTTCCCTTAAATAGGCCGAAATGAACTGGTCGATATCCCCGTCCATTACCCCGTTTACATTTCCCATTTCCACTCCGGTGCGGTGATCCTTCACCAGGCTATAGGGGTGAAAGACGTAAGACCTTATCTGGCTGCCCCAGGCTATCTCCATCTGATCGCCCCGCATGGCTGCCAATTCCTCTTCCTTTTTCTTAATTTCCAGGTCCAGCAGTTTGGCCTTTAATAGTTTCATAGCTGTATTCCTGTTTGAAATCTGGGACCGTTCGCTCTGACACTGAACCACTATGCCCGTGGGGATATGGGTAATACGAACGGCGGAGTCGGTTTTGTTGACGTGTTGGCCGCCTGCCCCGCCGGAGCGGTATGTGTCTATTTTCAGGTCTTCCTGGTCTATATCCACGTCAATATTATCCTGCACTTCGGGCAGCACATCCACAGAGGCAAAGGAGGTGTGCCTTCTTCCGGCGGCGTCAAAGGGAGATATCCGCACCAGCCTGTGAACCCCCTTTTCCGAACGCAGATAGCCGAAGGCATTTGGCCCGCTGACAATCAGGGTGGCGCTTTTGACACCTGCCTCGTCCCCGGGCAGCAAATCCGCTATGGTTGTTTTGTAGCCATGGAGGTGTGCCTTCTTCCGGCGGCGTCAAAGGGAGATATCCGCACCAGCCTGTGAACCCCCTTTTCCGAACGCAGATAGCCGAAGGCATTTGGCCCGCTGACAATCAGGGTGGCGCTTTTGACACCTGCCTCGTCCCCGGGCAGCAAATCCGCTATGGTTGTTTTGTAGCCATGGTCCTCCGCCCATCGGGTATACATCCTGAGCAGCATTTCCACCCAATCCTGCGCTTCGGTGCCACCCGCCCCGGCATGCAGTGAAAGAATGGCATTGCCCCGGTCATACGGCCCGTTAAGCAGCACCTGCAATTCCATATCCTCCAGCCGGGTTTTGAATTCCCGTAAATCTTTCTGTAAATCTTCGGCCAGGGATTGGTCATCCTCCTCCTCTCCCAACTCCAGCATAACCTGTAAATCTTCGAAGGCGGCATACAAGGAGGTAAAAGAGGCTACCCTTTCTTTAAGAGCGGACAGGCTCTGGGTGACCTGCTGCGATTTTTCCTGGTCATCCCAGAATCCCGGGGCCATCATGGCTTCCTCAAGGGTTTTTATTTCATTTTCCTTTTTAGCGATGTCAAAGAGAAACCCTCAAATCTTCAACTCTTTTACCCAGGGTTTCGATTTCCCTGGCCAGTTCGGCAAACATAAAATCAACTCCTCTAAGGTTATGGGGTATACCTTCTTGGGACAGGGGGACAGGTCCCTTGTCCCAAGCTGTCTTTTACGCCCCAGTTTACTGCTGTATGCCGCAGCACTTTTTGTACTTCTTTCCGCTGCCGCAGGGGCAGGGATCGTTGCGGCCCACCTTGCTTTCGTTCTTTACCGGCTTTTTCGGGCCTTCCTCGGCGTACCGGTTTTCCACCGTTTTGCGCTGCGGTGCGGGCTTCTGCTCCCGCACCAGATTGACCCGGAATAAATAACGCACCGTATCTTCCTGTATGGTGGAAATCATATTCTGGAACATATCATAGCTTTCGAATTTGTACTCAATAAGTGGATCTTTCTGCCCGTAGGCCCTTAATCCTATACCTTCCCGGAGCTGGTCCATGGTGTCCAGGTGATCCATCCACTTCTCGTCCACTATCCGGAGCATCAGCACCCGCTCCAGCTCCCGCATGTGCTCCGGCCCGAGTTCTTCTTCCCTGGCGTCATAGGCTTCTATGGATTTTTCCTTTAATATTTCTTTTATACCTTCCCGTCCGGTTTCATCCAGATCAGAAGGCTGCAATTGGTGATTTGGCAAGAAAACCTGTTCGGCATGATTCAGCAGTCCCTCCAGGTCCCATTCCTCCTGGTGGACTCCCTCCGGACAGTAGGTATCCACCGCCCTGGATACCGAATCCTCAATCATTTGGCGGATTACATCCTTTAAGTTCTCTCCGGTCAACACCTGGCGTCGCTGGCGGTATATCAGCTCCCTTTGCTGGTTCATCACGTCGTCATATTGGAGCACGTGCTTTCGAATGTCAAAGTTGCGGTTTTCCACCCTTTTCTGGGCGGTTTCTATGGATTTGGTAATAAGGCTGTGCTCAATGGGCATATCTTCTTCTATGCCCAGTCTATTCATCAGCCCGGCGATATTATCCGAACCGAAGAGCCTCATTAAATCGTCTTCCAGGGAGCTGTAAAACTGGCTGGAGCCAGGGTCCCCCTGACGCCCGGAACGGCCCCGCAGCTGGTTGTCAATGCGCCTGCTCTCATGCCTTTCGGTGCCGAGTATATGCAGGCCTCCCAGTTCGGCCACCTTCCTGCGTTCTTCCCCGGTAATATTCCTATATTTTTCCAGCAAGGATTGCTCCATTGTTTCCATATCCGGTTCCGCAGCCGCTTCAAAATCGTAGCCCTGCTTGCGCAGCTCCGCCTGGGAAAGGAATTCCGGGTTGCCTCCCAGCAGTATGTCGGTACCCCGGCCAGCCATGTTGGTGGCTATGGTGACTGTCCCCATACGCCCGGCCTGGGCGATAATCTCGGCTTCCTTGTCATGGTACTTGGCGTTTAGCACCTGATGGGATATTCCTTTGCGCTTCAGCATGGAACTAAGCACTTCCGACTTCTCAATGGAAATGGTGCCGACCAATACCGGCTGCCCGCTGGCGTAACGCCGCTCGATTTCATCCACCACGGCACGGAATTTAGCTGCCTCTGTTTTGTAAACCACGTCGGGCATATCCTTGCGGATCATGGGCTTGTGGGTGGGAATGACCACCACGTCCAGGTTGTATATTTTCCTGAACTCGTCTTCCTCCGTGGCCGCAGTACCGGTCATGCCGGCCAGCTTTTCATACATGCGAAAATAGTTTTGGAATGTAATGGTGGCCAGGGTCTGGGACTCTCTTTCTATGCGCACCCCTTCCTTGGCCTCAATGGACTGGTGCAGTCCGTCGCTGTACCGCCGTCCGAACATCAGCCGGCCGGTGAATTCGTCAACTATAATTACCTGGCCGTCCTTTACAACGTAGTCCCGGTCCCTTTTCATAAGGGCATGGGCTTTCAGGGCTTGATTCATATGATGGGTAAGCTCTATGTTGGTGTCTTCATAGAGGTTTTCCACCCCCAGCATTTTTTCCACCTTGGCCACGCCCTCCTCGGTAATGGCCACTGTGTGAGCCTTTTCATCCACCGTATAGTCCACGTCCCGGGACAGCCTTGGTATTACCTTGGCAAAGGTATAGTACAAATCAGTGGCTTTGTCCGCTTGTCCGGAAATAATCAGCGGTGTCCTGGCCTCATCCACCAGAATGCTGTCCACCTCGTCCACGATGGCATAATGCTGTTCCCGCTGTACCAACTGGTCCGGATGAGTGGCCATGTTATCCCGCAGGTAGTCGAAACCGAATTCGTTGTTGGTGCCGTAGGTGACGTCGCACCAGTACGAATCGCGTCTCTCGTCCCACTCCAGGCCGTGGACGATGAGCCCCACCGACAATCCCAGAAATCTGTATAACTGCCCCATCCACTCGCTGTCCCGGCGGGCCAGATAATCGTTTACCGTAACCACGTGCACGCCCCGGCCCGTGAGGGCATTCAGATAAACCGGGAGGGTTGCCACCAGGGTTTTACCTTCACCTGTTTTCATCTCGGCAATCCGCCCCTGGTGCAGCACCATTCCTCCCATCAGCTGCACATCGAAATGTCGCATGCCCAGCACCCTTTTACT
Source organism: uncultured Desulfocucumis sp. (assembly GCA_965543975.1). Classification (GTDB taxonomy): domain Bacteria; phylum Bacillota; class Desulfotomaculia; order Desulfotomaculales; family Desulfocucumaceae; genus Desulfocucumis. The sequence goes on from CBEULQ010000309.1 coordinate 3,892, forward strand.
GGCCTCACGAACCACCGCGAAGGCCTCCGGGAGAATATCGTCGGTGCTGGCGTCGTTATTAATCTTTTCTTTTAAATATAAGGTTTTTGCCCTCAGATCGGCATCGGATAGTGGCGCGACGGTGCTTTCCAAACCATTGATTTCATCCACCACCCGTTGCATCCTTTTCACTTCCCGGGCATTATCGTCCAGCAGGTTGCGCAGAAAACCAAGCAATTTCATCACCTCCAAGTGTCTAAGGAAAGAGGACACACCTTCCTGTGTTTACTACTCAGGTATTCAGAATTCAGTAGTCAGAATTCAGAATATTTCGAGACAATAAACATTTTCTCATTCTGACTCCTGACTCCTGAATTCTGAATA
>CBEULQ010000310.1:0-4226 GCA_965543975.1 uncultured Desulfocucumis sp.
GTTGGGGACATTCCTCACCCCAAAGTCAGATACGTTGGGGACATTCCTCTGACCCAAAAGCATGCTACAAAGAGAGGTGTGTCCCCTGACCTTTAGATAGAGGTGTGTCCCCTGACATTAATTAAGAGGGGTAAACAAAGTGAAATTAACCGAAGAAGAAAGGCTACAGGCCATAGAAACAGGCCGCCGGATTACGTCGGAGTTTGAAGGCGTCAAGGGTAACCTTATCCCCATACTGCAACATATCCAGTCTGAACTGGGCTACGTCCCTCCGGACGCCATGGAAGTGGTGGCCGGATACCTGGGTATTCCCCCTGTGGACGTATACGGAGTGGTCACCTTTTACAACCAGTTCCGTATGACCCCGCCCGGAAAACACCAGGTTAAAGTCTGTATGGGAACAGCCTGTCATATGAAAGGCGGCCATATTATTCTGGATTCCTGGGAAAGGCGCCTGGGCATCAGTGTTGGAGAAACCACCGAAGACCGGGAGTACAGCCTGGAAAGGGTGGCCTGCGTGGGCTGCTGCACCCTGGCTCCGGTAACACTGTTTGACGAAGAGGTAATCCCTAAGATAACTCCCACCAAGGTTGACGGGCTGCTGTTTTCCCGCCAGTTAGCCAATAAGCAGCAGAAAGAAGGCGTTGCCGGTGACGAATAGCACTGTGGTCAGAGCTTCCCTGGATAAAATAAAAGGCGCGGCAGAAAAACGCTGGCAGACTCTTAAAGAAAAGCCGCTGATTATGGTGGGGGCGGCCACCTGCGGCCGGGCCGCCGGGGCGTTGGAAGTAATCAGGGCCATAAAAACGGAACTTGAAAGGCTAAGTATTGACGCCGCCTTGCTGGAAGTGGGATGCATGGGCCACTGCTACGCAGAGCCGCTGGTGGTAATCGCCAAACCGGACTCAGGGTTTCCCCCCATTTGCTACGGCTATGTAACAGATGGCATCGCCTCCAGGCTGGTACAGGATTATCTTGGCGAGGGCGATCCCTGCGTGGAATACGCCATGGCGGCCCTTGAAACCAACGACTATATACCCACTTTTGCTGATTTCCCCAGGGGAATCATCGAAAGCAAAATTGTAATGGAAAACTGTGGTTTTATAGATCCGGAGAATATAGATCATTATCTGGCCACCGGAGGTTACGAAGCCCTGTGCGCCGCCCTGCAGCAGGAACCGCTCAAGACGGTGGAGGAAGTTAAGGCATCCGGCCTGCGCGGCCGGGGGGGCGCAGGTTTTCCCACCGGAACAAAATGGGAAACCTGCATGAAATCCGGCCAGGATCAGAAATATATCATCTGCAACGCCGACGAGGGTGACCCCGGCGCCTTCATGGACCGCACCATACTTGAGTCCAATCCCCATTTGATGATCGAAGGTATGATTATAGCCGGCTATGCAACGGGAGCTACCCGGGGATACGTCTACGTCAGGGCGGAATATCCCCTGGCGGTGGAACGTGTTAAGCTGGCGGTAAAACAGGCCCGGGAAAAAGGGCTGCTGGGTCAATCAGTGCTGGATTCGGGGTTTGCTTTTGACATAGAAATATTCCAGGGTTCAGGAGCATTCGTCTGCGGAGAGGAAACGGCGCTTATCGCATCAATGGAGGGCGAGCCGGGAATCCCCCGCCACCGCCCGCCGTTCCCGGCGGTGGCAGGCCTGTGGGGAAAGCCCACAGTAATTGATAATGTCAAAACACTCTCCTACGTTCCCCATATCATCACCAGGGGCGCCGACTGGTTCAGATCCACCGGCACCCCGGAAAACCCCGGCACGGCAATCTTCGCCCTGGCCGGCAAAGTTGTCAACACCGGTCTGGCCGAAGTGCCCATGGGCACCACCATGAACCAGATGATATATGATGTCGGCAGCGGCATTGCCGGAGGCAAATCCTTCAAAGCGGTTCAAATCGGCGGCCCTTCCGGGGGCTGCCTGCCGGAATCAGTGCTGGATACACCAATTGATTTCGATTCCCTGACCAAAGCAGGAGCTATCATGGGCTCCGGGGGAATGGTGGTACTTGACCAGGACGACTGCATGGTTGAAATTGCCAGATATTTTCTGGATTTCACCCAGAAGGAATCATGCGGCAAATGCACCTTCTGCCGCCTTGGGACCAAACACATGCTGAATATACTGGAGAACATTACCAGGGGCAAGGGTGCTCCGGAGGATATAGATAAACTGCTGTCGCTGGCCGAAGACATTAAAGACGGCTCACTGTGCAACCTGGGGAAAACGGCTCCCAACCCGGTGCTGAGCACCCTTAAATACTTCCGTGACGAATACGAGGCCCACATAAACGAAAAGCGCTGCCCATCCCTGATGTGCAAAGAACTTATCGCCTATTACATCCTGCCGGAAAAATGCGAGCGCTCATGCGACGCCTGTGTGGGGAGTTGCCCGGTTGAGGCCATTTACTCAAACGAAGACAGAATTAAAGTAATCAACCAGGAGAAATGTGTTAAATGTGACAGCTGTATGTTGGCCTGCCCGCCCCAATATAAGGCCGTGGTCAAATTATCGCCTCCGGAAGAGGTGGCGGCAAGGGAGAAGGGGAACAAATGAGCGATAAAATTACTTTTACCATTGACGGGAAAGAAATAACAGCTGAGTTTGGAGAAAAAATTCTTTGGGCGGCCCAAGCCAACGGCATATATATTCCACACCTCTGCGCCATTAAGGAAAACCACACCCCCTTTGCATCCTGCCGACTCTGTTTTGTGGAAATAGAGGGTTATCCCCGGCCGGTTACCGCATGCACCGAGCAGGTTAAACAGGGAATGTCGGTTACCACCCGGAGTCCCCGGGTGGACCGCCTGGTAAGGACCGGTTTTGAAATGATCATGTCCAATCACCGTCTGGAATGCAAAACCTGCCCGGCCAACCGTTCATGTGAGCTGCAAAGGATAGCCAGAGAACGGGGAGTAAAATTAAAACCGTCAACTCTCCCTCTCCTGGAGAAAAACCTGCCGGTGGACGACTCGTCACCGCATATACTGTATGACCCTAATAAATGCGTACTCTGCGGGCGCTGTGTCTGGACCTGCAGAAACAGGGGCACAGGCGTTCTGGGCTTTGCCCGGCGGGGTTTTGACCGGCTGGTAACAACTTTCCGGGATACCCCCCTGTCAGAAAGCGACTGTAGCGAATGTACCGCCTGCACGGAAGCATGCCCGGTGGGTTCCCTTTCAGTTAAAAAATAACTTTACTAATCCAGGTCATCCATAGGCCGGCCTTAAACAATCTTTCTTAAGAGGTTATTTAATGGAAGAGATTCTTTCCCGTTTATCCGGACGAAGGGCAAAAATAGTTGACGAGGAGGATTACCTGGTTTCCGCGGTGGTGCTTCCAATTCTTAAAGAGTACGGGGACGAGCAAATACTTTTTGAAGTACGCTCGGCCAGTCTTACACGCCAGCCCGGTGAAATATGTTTTCCCGGAGGGAAGGTGGAGGAGGAAGAAACTGAGCAACCTCTGCATACTGCCATAAGGGAAACCTGTGAAGAACTGGGTATAACTCCCGGCCTCTTGGAACCCATAGGAGAACTTGATACGCTGCTTACCCCGCACGGCATAATAATACACCCATATGTCTGCCGACTTAAAACTGATGTTTTCCTGCCAAATCCCCATGAGGTGGAAGAATTATTTACAGTGCCGCTATCATTTTTTTTAAACAATCCTCCTCAAATATATACAGTTGACATAGGTACCAGGTACGATGAGGAATTTCCCTTTAACAGAATATCTTCCGGATATAAACAAGGCTGGCAGAAAAGATGGACCATACCTATGTACGTATATGAATATAAACAGTATTTTATATGGGGGTTTACCGCCAAAATCATATTCAATTTTATAAAAGTGTGCTGGCCGGATAACGCCGCTTACCGGAACATATTCATATCAGCAAAAAAACGGGCTTTTAAATAAAGGCCCGTTTTTCTTTTCCATGTTCCTTTAGTGTCCATCGCGTAGTGGCACTGCAAGTTTGGGCAACCTTACGTTGCTGCTCTGTTAGCCTCTAGGGTCAGTCTATTGCCTATCCTGCGTCCTAATTGGGTAAATGTTTCTTGTTTAACCATATTTAATATACAGGCTGACACTACCCATTAACTTTGAATAATAAACAAAGGGAGACTTCAACCCGCAGTACATACGTCTAAACGGTAGGTTACAGCGGATAAACATCATTGTGAAACTTTCGCCTTTTAATTCAGG
>CBEULQ010000311.1:0-4212 GCA_965543975.1 uncultured Desulfocucumis sp.
AAGGATCGGTATAGGTTATATACGGAAACATCAAACGCTCCATAAATGATTTCATTTCCCCGGAAACGGTTCCAAAATATATGGGTGAGCCCAGTATGATGCTATCGGCTGCCTCAACCTTCTTTAGAATTGGTGTCAGATCATCATTTGCCGCGCACTTGCCATAACTTTTACCACCTTTTGTTTTACAGGCAAAACAACTCATACACCCTTTAAAGTTAAGATTGTAAAGATGAATTAATTCTGTCTCTGCTCCCTGTGCAGCCGCGCCCTCCAGCGCTTTGTTCAACAGTGCTGCCGTATTCCATTTCTTCCTTGGGCTCCCGTTGACTGCAAGAACCTTCATAACTTATCCCTCCATATGTTTAATTTTAATCGCACTCGTGTTAAAATCTACTGTAATGCCAATTCTACAATAATGGAAGTAGTTACATTTACTGCAGTTACTATAACGGAGGGAAGTACTGTGATTTATCAATGTGAACTGGAAAAAGAAAAATTTTTTTGCCCGATTAAAAAAACCCTTTCTATTCTTGGCGGTAAATGGACTCTGTTAATTCTGCGGGACCTTTTTAATGAGACCAAAAGATTTGGTCAACTGCAGAAATCACTGAAAGGAATTAGCCCCAAAACCCTTTCATCCCGGTTGCAGGAGCTTGAGAAGGAAGGAATAATAGCCAAGAAAGTATACCCGGAGGTTCCGCCAAGGGTCGAGTATTCTCTAGCACCTCGGTGAGGGGACAGGAAAAAATTGACTTGATTTGCATTAAGTTGTATTTAAGAAATATTAGGAGTGGTATCAGAATGCAGAAGCCGTTTAAAATCTATGAACGTGTATTTCTGGTGGGGGGACCGGAGATAACCGACCAGAGAGATTGCTGCATTTATCTAGTGGACGGAGGAAATGAGATTGCCCTGGTGGACTGCGGACTTGGTTATTCTTGTCGGGGGATTTTAGAGAATATCCGGAATGCTCCTTGAAGCCCTCGCTTCTATAAGCGGGGGAGGTTCACTGATATCTTGACGGAAAAAGGAGGAATTATTATCCAAAAATAGAATTAAAATTTAATAAAATTCTCCGATCCCGCATGACCTGTTGATTAAACTATCATGGTCTGCGGGACGATAGGGTTTGTCGGGAAACCGGCAAGCCTCCCTTTAGGAAAGGAGAAGTGATTGTTATGACATAGCAATACAACCAGGTCATATTATTATGGCTTGGTTTTTATTTTTAGAACATTCTTAAAATGCCGGATATTCAGGTGATAAATATGCATAATATAAAATTTTTAACAGTTATTAATGACGCTTTCTTGTATAAAGGAAATTTGGGGGTGATGCTGCAGTTACCTGTAAACCAGAAATATGCGAAAGGAGAGAATATGTATGAAGTGGAGATATAAGTTGTTTACCCTGTTGCTTAACGCAATTTTTATGCTAAATATTGCAACAGCCGCTTTTGCCGGCGATTTCATAAATATGAGCGTAAATTCCACCAGCTTTGTACCCGGGGAACAGGGGCGCTACACCTTATCTTTCAAACTGGATAATCCCATGGATATGTCCGTGTGCGCATATATGCTCGTTTATTTCCCCCAAGGCTTCTCTATTGTGCAAAACCCGATAGACTCGGAAGATCCGGGATGCGCCCTGGCAAGTATTCAATACATGCTCCTGGGAGATAAATATTATTCCATTATCCAGGCAAACGATAAAACCGACCCGGATCAGGCTAACAGGGTTACTGTCAAAGAGGATGATGGCAGCACTCTTTTTGGTTTTGAAATAAGAAACGGCAGTAATATTAATATAGCCGAAGAAACTGATATTAATCTCATAATTCCCGGTGTCATCAATAAACCAGACACCGGTAACGGAACTGTGACTTTGGCAGTCTACAGCGCTGATGGCCAACAATACGAAGATAGCTTGGATATAATTCTGGGAGATCCTCCTGTGGGGGTGCCCGGGGGTTTATCGGTTGCAGCGGAAGGGTCCTCAACCGTGGAAGCAGCATGGGATGCAGTGGAAGGGGCAAGCCGTTACCAGTTGTTTTATTCCTCGGAGCCGGATGGCTGTTACATACAAGCATGCGATTTCGGAAAGGAACCTGCCCCCGGCCAGGATTGGTCGTTAACGGACACCAGCGTCAGCTATTCGGGTACAGGAAACGGGGGATTGCAGCCGGGTAAATGCTATTATTTCAAGGTGCGGGCCGGCAATGAATTCGGGTACGGCCAAATGTCCGGTTATGTTGAAGTTGAAATGCCGTCGGTGAAACTGGTGGAATCCATACCGGCCGATAACACAACCAGAGTATCCGTAGGCAGCACGATTTCTGCAACTTTGAACACACCTTTGCTGATTTCCGATGATGAAAAAATACAAATTTACGAAGCTTCTTCAGGAACGCCTGTTGTTAAGAACAACGTTGAGGCGGATGGAGACACATTAAAAATTGATGCAAGCCTTGACTACGGAAAAAAATATTTTGTGGTTTTATATGAGCATGCAGTTGAAAGCACAGATAACAACAACATATATAACGGCCTTGTAGGGTGGAGTTTTACGACCCGGAGCAAAGGCGGCGGCGATGGTTACACCGGTGGCAGTAACAAAACAACACCATTGCCGGATAGTGCCGTTGCCGAAGAAATAAATAAAGAGGCGCTGGTTAATAAAGATGAACAGATAGTCGGGGAAACAGTAACATTCAGTGATATTAACAGCCACTGGGCGCAAAAAGAAATAGAGCAATTGGCCAATAAAGGTTATATAAAAGGTGTGGGGGCGAATATGTTTGCTCCGGAAAGAATGGTTACCAGGGCGGAGTTTACAGCTATGCTGATTAACATTGTCGGGGCGGAAAGAGCAGATTCGTGCCCGTTCAAGGATGTTCCTGAAAAATCATGGTTCAGGGACAGTGTATCGAAGGCATACGCTTCGGGACTGGTAAAAGGTGTTTCCGGCGACAGATTTAATCCTGATGGTTACGTTACCCGGGAGCAAGCGGCAGTAATGGCTATTAAGGCCTTACAAAACAAAAAAGGACCGTTAACCGCAAATATATCAGCTTTAGACAGTTACAAAGATAAATCTTCGGTTTCTTCCTGGGCAATGGAGTCCTGCGCCCTGGCCGTGGAAAAAGGGATATTAATGGGTGACAACGGTTACATTCTTCCCGGCGAAAATGCCACAAGGGCCCAGGCAGCTGTTATATTGTTCAAACTGCAGGAATTGATCAATTAAGAGGGGAGTGATGGGTTTTGGTTAATAGAAGAAAAAGAATAATTGGCTTTATAGCTACAACCGCTTTATTGCTTTTGCTGGCTTTTCCCGTCACAGCCGCTTATAAAGCGCACAATGCAGATGCGGATGCTGCGCTTTTTATACAGGCATACCCGGCAGCCGAGGACACAAAATTGGATAACTGCTACCTTTGCCACACCGGGGGACAGAGCGGGAAAAAATATCTGGACTCTTGTGATTATTGCCATTCAGTATACGGATTTAAGCCGCCTCACGGTGATATTGACGAAACACTAAATCAGTTTGGCAGGGATTATAGTAATTCGGGACGGAATAAAGAAGCTTTTCAAACTATCGCAGGTATCGACAGTGACGGCGACGGTTTTGCAAACGAGGAAGAAATACTTGCGGGACGTTTGCCTGGGGATAAAAATGACAATCCTAACGTAACCGAGGCTCCCTCTGTGGTTTACACCAGGGAGAAAATGAGAAAACTGCCGAGGACAGAGCAATTCATGGCTGTGGATACGGCTAAGGCCGGTGACTACTTCGCTTGCTATACCGGCGTCGATATGTGGGAACTGCTGGAAGACGCGGGTATAAACGATGAAGCCACAGATATCACGGTCTTTGCAGCAGACGGATACAGTAGAAATTTTCCTGTAAGTGATTTAAAGAAAAGCTATGCCCAGGGGAAATTTTACAGTAAGTACCCGTGGATAAGCTACCCCTTATCGGCCGATTATGCGAACGGGCAGCAGTTGCCCGGTAATCTCAGGTACTTGATGGCTTATGAGAGAGAAGGTTACCCTCTCCTTGAATCGAGAATTGTTGCGGACAAAGATGGCAGATATCATCTTGACGGCGAAGGAACCTACAGGTTTGTGTCGCCGTTAACCGATCCGGTTACACCTGACCGTTCACAGTGGTCCATTGACCGGGGCGATCCCCCGTACCCATACA
>CBEULQ010000312.1:0-4194 GCA_965543975.1 uncultured Desulfocucumis sp.
GCGGCGACTGCTCATTGCCCATGCACGGCTGCTTTGTATACTGGTGGGGAAAGCCTGAACGGCGGTATACCTGCCGGAATAATCACAGTAAAAAGGAATCCGGCTGCCGGCCTGCCAAATTTATTCCGGCGGACGCTCTGGAAAGGGCTGTTTGGCAGCAAGTCAAAAAAATACTCAGCGACCCCCTTGCCCTTGCCCGGGAAACCTACACTGTGATTCCTGCCAAAAACCAGTTAAAAAAGGAACTGTCCAGGGTAAACAAACAGCTTAACGAGACAGTAAGGGGCCAGAAGGCTCTGCTGGACGCCCTGGGTGCCGGTTTTACCATTCTTAACGATGATATCAAAAAGAGGCTGGAGCAATTACTAAGGCACCGTAACTATCTGGAAGAAAGCAAAAGCCGTCTGGAAGCCGGGATTATAGAAGCCGGTCCATTGGAAGCCGAGAAGGTCCGGCTGGCCTCAGCCCGGATGCTATCCGGGCTGGATGGTTTAAGTTTCGATGAAAAGAAATCACTGCTCCGTTTAATGGTGTCGGAGTTGGTGATCACCGGCAAGTCTAAAAAAAACAACAATGAAATCACTGTAATACTGCAGTGAGCGAAAGCTAAATATAACTATTAGCTGAATTTTCCGCTGTATTAATGTCATTGAAATTGAAATACTAATGCACCTGCGCTATACAAAAAAAATGCGCTCGGAGGTCTCCCTGTACGACCCCATCGGAGTGGACCGGGAAGGCAACGAAATAACCCTTATAGAAATACTGGGCACTCATGCCGAAGTGGTATCGGAGATGGTGGAGCAGAATTTTGAACAAAAGCTTCTTCTGGAAAAAATTGATAGATTGGGCCGGCGTGAAAAAAAAGTTCTGGTGATGCGCTTCGGACTGGACGACGGCACAAAAAAAACCCAGCGGGAAATAGCACGCAAACTTGGAATTTCCCGCTCATACGTATCCCGCATAGAGAAAAGGGCTCTGACCAAATTAATCAGGGAGTTAACCTTGGAAGGCTGCCAATAGGCGGCCTTTTGCCATGTTACTGAAAATTAATAAAAACTTATCCCCCGTCACATCAATAGTTAAACTTTTTCCTTTATTTTTAACTAAACCACAGTGACGGGAGATGAAAACCGGTATGTTTGTTTCGGTAATAGGGGCAGGCTATGTGGGGCTGGTGGCCGCCTGCTGCCTTGCCAATTCGGGACACCAGGTGAAATGCATAGAGCGTGACCGCTCCAAGTGCGATATGCTTGCCGGCGGCCTGTTGCCTTTTTACGAAGAGGACCTGGAAGATTTACTTAGCAGGGGTATTAAAAACGGAAAACTCTGCTTTTCAACTGAAATAGACAGTATTAAAAATACTGAAATAATTATTGTGGCGGTGGGAACTCCCTCCCGGACGGACGGAAAAGTGGATCTTAGCCAAATATTCCGGGTCATGACGGATATATCCGAACAAGTAACGGAACCGGTTACCCTAATTATGAAAAGCACCGTTCCCCCCGGTCTGGGCTTGCAATTGCAGAAACGCTTCTTATCCTCAAAAAACGGGAAGGTTGCCTATGTTTCCAATCCCGAGTTTTTACGGGAGGGCAGAGCTGTAAAAGATTGGTATCAGCCTGAAAGAATAGTTGTGGGCTCCTGCAACCCGGCAGCGGTAGAAACGGTGAAGATGCTGTACAGTGATTTAGAAGCCCCCTTTTGCGTAATGGACGTCTCCAGCGCTGAGATGGTAAAGTACGCCTCCAACGCCTTTCTTGCCACAAAAATTTCTTTTATAAACGAAATAGCAAACCTCTGCGAACTGGTGGGTGCTGATATTACCCCAGTGGCCAGGGCGGTGGGAATGGACAGCCGCATTGGCGGCAGCTTCCTGCAGGCGGGGCTGGGATACGGAGGTTCCTGTTTCCCCAAGGATACCAAGGGCCTTGACTTTATCTCAACCCTTAACGGGCACACTTTTAACCTTTTAAAAGCTGTGATAGAGGTCAACTCCCGCCAGCGCATCCTGGCGGTAAGAAAGCTGTCGCGGCTGCTGGGGTCCCTTTGCGGGAAAAGAATAGCCATATTGGGACTTTCCTTCAAGCCCGGCACCGACGATACTCGGGAATCACCCTCTCTGGATATAATTCGCATGCTGGTAGATGAAGGAGCGGAAATAACAGCATACGACCCCATGGCCATATTGCGGCAAAATGCCGGCACGCTGCCTGAGTTTAAGCTATGCGGGGACTCCATGACCGCTTTATCATCCTGCCATGCTGTAGTTATAACCACTGAATGGCGGGAATTTGTGGATATGGACTGGGAAAAAGCCAGGGAAGAAATGTGTTCCCCCAGGGTATTACTGGATGGCAGGAATTGTCTGAACCCGAATAAGATGAGGGGTCTGGGATTTCAGTACGCCGGTATGGGAAGAGAATATAAGTGAGCCTTGGGTTCGGAAGGGCTTATTCCCCTACCGAACCCTTAGAGCGAACTTAGTTCGAGCTTTACAGCCTGTTGATCCCCGACCATCGAGGACGGGGTCCTACAGGCTGTTAGCGAGATAAAATTAACTGACAAGTAAATAATGCTACATATTTATTTAACATTGCTGTCATATAGTGAACTTAATAAGGATAAGGGGACGCACCTTCTTAAGTTATATATAATCCTTCGCCTTAACAACTTCGCGCAGGAATGGCGGTTATGAAAGGGGGATCTTTATGAGGCTGGAAGCCGATCTGCATACACATACCATAGCCAGCGGTCACGCCTTCAGCACTGTCAGGGAAATGGCTGAATATGCTTCCTTCATGGGACTTAAAATGATTGCCATAACCGATCACGGAATTAACATGCCCGGCGGTCCCCACGAGTATTATTTCAGCCAAATTGCTGGCCTGCCGTCCAGTATTTATGGAGTGGAAATATTAAAAGGAGTCGAGGCCAATATTATCGATTCCAACGGGAATCTGGACATGCCGGTTCGCCTGTTGCACAACCTGGACATTGTGCTGGCAGGATTTCACACCGGAACGGGCTACCAGGAAGGCACCGTGGAACAAAACACTGAGGCACTTATCGCGGCCATAAATAACCCTTATGTCCACATAATCTCCCACCCGGGCAACCCGGAATTTCCAGTTGATTTGGATAAAATTTCCCAAGCTGCCAAAGCTGCCGGGAAGGCCCTGGAAATTAACAATAGCTCTTTCTTCCTCAGCCGCCCGGGCAGTACCCCCCGCTGCAACCATATGGCACGCATAGCAGCCAGAAATGAAACATTAATTTCAATAAACAGTGATGCGCATAGCTGTTTCAGTGTGGGGAATTTTGAAAACGCCCTGGAAGCAGCGACGAAAGCAGGCATTAAACCAGGCAGGATATTAAACACCTCGGTGGCATTGGTGCATGAATATCTGACATCGTTAGGCACCGGACTTAAAAAGATCTCTTAATGGCTTCTTTGTTTTATTTACTTAATACAACCGTTTTTCCGTACAGCAAAAAAAGGGCTATTACAGCCCTTTTTTTGATATGCCCCGGACATTATGCCGATATCAATTTTTTTCGGCTGGCGAGAGCCTGGAAGTAGCCTTCAATCAGCCTGTTAAATACATTTTCCCAGGATTTTGTAAGGGAATAAGACCGGGCCTGTGAGGCCAGCGACTTCCTTAATCCTTCATTTTCAATTAGTTCCATCACTGCCGCAGCCATGTCCCCGGCGTTACGGGGACGGCAGGTCAACCCGTTGAAACGGTTAATCAGGTTTTCTTTTACCCCTCCGGAATAAGCCCCTACCACCGGCAGCCCCGAGGCCATGGCCTCCAGCACAACATTACCATATGTTTCGGTGGTGGAAGGAAACACAAAAATGTCGCAGGAAGCGTAAACGGCAGCTAGGTCCTCGCCGTGCAGGTAACCTGTGAAGGTAACGTTGGGTGGGGCTTCCCGCTTCAGTACATCAGCCTGGGGGCCGTCCCCGGTTATGACCAGATGAACTTCCCGGTTCGCAGCATTTAATGTCCTCAGGGATTCCATCAGTATATCCAGGTCCTTTTCAGGAGCGATCCTGCCTACATACAACAAAAGGGTCTTTCCTGCCGCTCCCACATGGTCCCTGTACATAAAGTCTCTTTTTTGGGGGTTGAAAAGAACAGTATCTATGCCACGCCCCCATATGTCCAGGTTGCGTATTTTCTTTTT
>CBEULQ010000313.1:0-4186 GCA_965543975.1 uncultured Desulfocucumis sp.
ATAAATTGAAAGGGCTGAGCTTTGCGGAAATAGAAGAATTTTGCTTGGATGTGCAGCGCCGGTATGTATTATCTTTACCCCGGGATGAGTTGAAGCCCATTGTGGCTGAGCGGCTGAAACAATGGAGAACACGTTATTATCCGCCCACCGCTGGAAAAGGAGCGATAGAGGATGGAGACAAAGCGGCATCTGTTGATCTTTCCTGATCCCGGCCGGGCTAACCGGGATGTAAAGGATCCGCTTCCCCCGCCACGATTAAATATGCCGGCTACAGGACGTCAGAAAGAGCGACTGACACCACAGTTTCAGGAACTGGAAAGGGTTTTTGCCAGCGATGCTGTGGCTTTGCAAAATAATCCGTCCGGCACCATGTCCGAGCATGTATTGGTGTTGGAGACGGTGGGGTCCATAAAGGATTTTATGAATGCCGTCAGGAAAATCGAAGGGCTGGAATGGATGGCGGAACAGGAAGCTGAATTCGAGCCGGACCAGGACTTTTTCTATGAAGAAAAACCGGAAAAGTTCCTGGGGGGACGCCTTTATCTGGTTCTGTCCAACCAGCAGGCTATGTTGTCCCTGCTTTCCCTCTGGAATCAATACCTGGCCGATCCTCAAGTGCGTTTCCGGCAGGGGCAGAATAAGTGGAAAGAGCTTTTTAGGCAGTTACATAAAATACGTCCCTGGGACTGGGAGGATCGGCTTAGAGATACAGGAATAGAAGATTTCTGGCGGGAGCGTGTGGAATTTGGAGAAGAACGGGTACGGTTTGAAGCAGAACTGTGGTATAGACAACGAAGTGAAGACCGACAGAAAAGTGAACATTTCTTTCAGCAAGTGGTTGACCGGTTGGATGGACAGGTAGTTTCCAGTACAGTCATACCGGAAATTTTTTATCATGGGATATTGGCGGAATTGCCCATTGGCCAGATTCAGAATATTCTGGAACGGGTCGACTTTAGGCTCTTAAAATGCGATCAGGTAATGTTTTTCCGGCCAATGGGTCAAGCCGTGATTCCATATGCCGGGGATGAACCGGTGCAGGAAGAAGCTATGCCTAGCTGGGAGGCACCTATATTAACCGGTGCAACGCCCGTGGTAGCTCTTCTGGATGGTTTACCGCTAGAAAATCATCCTTCTCTGGCCGGATATCTGATTGTTGATGATCCCGACGGGTATTCCAGTGAGTATCAGTCTAATGAACGCAGGCATGGTACGGCCATGGCTTCCCTGATTATTCATGGCGATCTGGAAAGCGGTGAGACGCCTTTATTAAGGCCCATATATGTCCGGCCTGTGATGAAACCGAATCCTTTTGACTTTCGTAACCCGCGGGCAGAGGAGATGCCCTGGGATTGCCTGCCTATCGACCTAATACATAGGTCGGTTAAGCGAATTTTTGATAGAGAAAGCGGGGAAGGGCCAAATGCTGCAACTGTTAAGATAATTAATTTATCTATTGGTGACAGAAACCGGCCCTTCGACCGGATAATGAGTCCCTGGTCCAGGTTGATGGACTGGTTGGCCTGGAATTACAAAGTCCTGGTGCTGGTGAGCGGGGGGAATCAACTGGACGAGCTGATTTTGGAAGCAACCCGTCAGGAAGTGGTTCGTTTGGCACCTGGGGCTTTGGAAGAAAAAGTATTACAGGCAGTGATAAAGAATGCGAGGCAGCGACGCCTATTGTCACCTGCTGAGGCTATTAATCCCCTTACCGTTGGGGCTACACATGAAGATAATTATGACTCTTTCGATATTGGAAACAGGATTAATCCCTGCTTTACCCCCGGCATGCCAAGTCCTATAAATCCTTTGGGATTGGGATACCGGAGGGCAATTAAACCTGAAATTTTGATGCCGGGTGGAAAGCAACTTTACCGTGAACCTATGACGGGTCATGGGCAGGAAATTCCTTTAACGCCGGCTGTGTTCCCAGGTAGGCAGCCAGGCCAAAAAGTAGCTTGGCCTGGGTCTGGCCAGGGGCTTATGCATAGTGTGGCTTACACATGTGGGACCAGTAATGCAACGGCTTTGGCCACCCGGACAGCGGCCCGGCTTTATGAATATGTCGTCCGGGAACTGCGAAGCGAGCCTGGTGGAGAACAGTTGCAAGATCAATATATTGCTGTGCTACTCAAGGCATTGCTGGTTCACGGCACCGAATGGGGTGAAGCTTATGAAAGATTTGAACGACTATTTCGGACTCCTCAAAATTCCCGGTCATTCAAGGAGTTTGCGGCACGCTTCTTTGGTTACGGCCAGGTGAACTCAGAAAGGTTGTTTGGGTGTACGAACCAGCGGGTTACCTTGATAGGTTGCGGGCAACTCAGGGATGGACAGGCTGATGTATATCGTTTGCCTTTGCCTCCATCTTTGAGCGGGCGCAGGGATAACCGACGTCTGATTATCACGTTGGCCTGGCTTACTCCCATACATACGGGACATCAGGCATACCGCCGGGCCGCTCTTTGGTTTGATCCTCCAAGGGGGCCATTGGGTGTAGCAAGACAAAACGCAGACTGGTTGGCGGTACGGCGGGGAACTGTGCAACATGAAGTTCTTGAAGGGGAAAGCGCTGTCGCTTATACCGACGGGAGCTTTTTGGAAATCAAAATCAACTGCCGGGCCGACGCCGGTCGTTTGGAAAATGCAGTTCCCTATGGTTTGGCTGTAACGCTGGCAGTGAAAGAGAATGTGAATCTTCCTGTTTACCAGGAGGTTCGGGAGCGTATTAGGCCGTTGGTCCCTGTTTCACCCACAGGGAGTGAGTAAAGTTACGAATGTACCATTACCTTGCTATTTTGCTTGTTGCTTCAATCAGCGCATAAGCCAAAACCCACACCCGATTGGGTTGTGGGTTTTCTTATAATATACTTGTTCTTAATCGAAAATTTCCTCCAGCAGGCGCACCAGCCCCTTTTTCTTATGGTGTTTGTGATATTTATGGTCATAGTGATGGTCATGCTGCTTGTAATGGTCCTGGTGATGTTTTTCATAATAGTGGTCGTAATCGTTTTGGTATTCCCTGGCCCTGCTCATTATCTTCTCCAGTTCCCCCCTGTCCAGGAAAACACCACGGCAGCGCGGGCACACATCAATTAATACCCCGGATTTCGGCACTTCATGCATTTCATCGGAGCATCTGGGACAATGCAAGAGGTATCCCTCCCTTTTAAATTCTACTAACAATTTTATCCTTTTTGCAATGAAAAATCCATTATTTCAATCCCAGGGACTGGTATACCTTTTCATTAACGGAATTGTCCCGGGGAAGGCCGACATCTTTGCGGTATTGGTAAATTACCTGCTCCATTTCACCGCCCCAGATGCCGTCCACACCCATGTTATAACCCAGTCTGTCCAGCGCCTTCTGAACTTCCATCACCGCGGCGCCGCGGTCACCCCTCCGGAGTATTTTATAAGGGGGATCCATGTAGGTAAAGGAATTGCCTACTATTATCACCGGCGCTCCCGCCGGTATCCAGGGATACATTTCATCCACATGGCGGTTGAACATGCGAATGCATCCATGACTCTGATAGCCTCCGATGGAATAGGGTTTGTTGGTGCCGTGGATTCCGTATACCCCCCATGGAACGCTTAAGCCCAGCCAGCGGGTGCCGAACCCGGTTCCCCAGTTCGTTGCCTTTCTGAGCACTTTCCAGTTCCCTATGGGTGTGGGGGTTTCATGTTTACCCACAGCCACAGGATATGTCCGGTAAGGCTCCCCGTCGGAAAAAACCGTGAGCTTTCTTTTACTGGTGTCGATAATAATGCTTATTTTACCCTTGGGAGGAGGCGAAACCTTCCCGGATACCGGTTCGGCCGCTCTGCTCAGTGTCTGCCATATGTTGCCGCTGACGATGCCATCCGGCGTAAGTCCCTGACTTTCCTGAAATCTTTTCACAGCTGTTTGGGTGTCCCGGTCAAAGACGCCGTTCCGTGCACCGTTGTAAAAACCGAGTCCGTAAAGAATTTCTTGTAATTCCCGGACATCTTCACCGCTGGTTGCGGGAGTTGTCAGGGCCAGTTCCCGTATATCCTCGCAATTAATGGGGCAGACAATATGGCTGCACTCAGCCCCGGCCAGGGTGATGGAGGGATAAATGAAAAATAATGGAAGGAGGAAAACTAAACAAATAAGTGGATTTGTACGCATAATTTCTCACCCGCATAAAATGTCTTTTAA
>CBEULQ010000314.1:0-4178 GCA_965543975.1 uncultured Desulfocucumis sp.
AAATAAGTCAATCTAAAAGCTCTGCTTTTTCGGCAGAAAAAAGTGCGGAACAATGATTAAAGAGTTTAATTGGAGGGTTTAGTTTGAAAAAAATAAAAGGATTGTTGAGTATTTCTTTAACTTTAATTTTGATATTGATCCTGACGGTTGGTTGTGGAAGCAATAACACCAATTCAGCCAAGGAACTAACAAAAGTTCGTTTAAGTGAAGTTGTGCACTCCATTTTTTATGCGCCGATGTATGTGGCAATAAATAAAGGCTTCTTTAGAGAAGAAGGATTGGATATTGAGCTTTCTACCGCTCAGGGAGCCGATAAAGTAATGACGGCTCTACTTTCCAATGCTGCAGATATCGGTCTGGCAGGGCCGGAAGCAACCGTATATGTTTATAATCAGGGGCAGGAAAACTATATTATTAACTTTGCCCAACTAACTAAAAGAGATGGGTCTTTTCTTGTTGGCAGGGAAGCCGAACCTGATTTCATATGGGATAATTTAAAAGGCAAAACGGTTATTGGAGGCCGCCCCGGAGGCGTACCGGAAATGGTTCTGGAATACATTCTTAAAAAGCAAGGTCTAACGCCGGGTAAAGACGTGAACATCATTACCAATCTGCAGTTTACCGCCACTGCAGGCGCTTTCAAGGGGGGCACCGGCGATTATGTGGCGCTCTTTGAACCTACGGCCAGCTTGATGGAAAAGGAAAAGGCCGGCTATGTGGTGGCTTCCATCGGCCTATCCAGCGGAGAATTGCCTTACACCGTCTTTATGGCGCAAAAGAGTTACCTGGAAAAAAATCCTGAGAACATTCAAAAGTTTACTAACGCAATTTATAAAGCGCAGATCTGGGTTGACAAAAATAGTCCCGCTGAAATTGCGGCAGCCGTTCAGTCATTCTTCCCGGACGCGGATTCAGACCTCCTGACCAGGGTGGTGGAACGTTATAAATCCCAGGACACCTGGAGCAAAAATCCCATATTGGAAAACGAATCCCTTAACCACTTGCAGGAAATTATTCAAGTGGCCGGTGAACTGGAAAAACCCGTTAATTCCGATGCGCTAATTACCCGTAAACATGCGGAAAAGTCCCTGGAAGTTATAAAGTAGCTCTAATATCCCCAAAACCTGTCAGGATGGGAAGGAGGCATCCGGAGTTGACTGAGATAAAAGTGGAACTGAACAATGTTGGCATGAAATTTCAAACTGTGGAAGGCGAAACGGAAGCGATCCGTGATATATCCTTTTCCGTTAAAGCAGGGGAGTTTGTCAGCATTGTCGGTCCCAGCGGATGTGGAAAATCTACCATCCTGAACATCCTTTCAGGTTTGACAAAACCCACTGCGGGGCAGGTAAAAGTAAACGGCAAAATGGGATACATGTTGCAGAAGGATCATCTTTTCGAATGGCGTACCATACTAAAAAACTGCCTGATAGGCCCGGAAGTGCAGGGCCAGAATTTAAATGCCGCCAGGGAAAACGTGACCCGTTTGCTGGAAGCTTATGGATTAAAAAATTTTATGAATCATTACCCCAACCAGCTTTCCGGGGGGATGCGCCAACGGGCCGCGTTGATTCGCACCCTTGCCTTGAATCCGGATATTTTGCTCCTGGACGAAGCGTTTTCCGCGCTGGACTATCAAACCCGTCTTGCCGTAGTTGACGAAGTGTGGACCATTTTGAAAAAAGAAAATAAAACAGCTCTTATTGTTACCCACGATATCGCAGAAGCAATTTCAATGTCAAACAGGATTATTGTGCTTACCAGACGGCCCGCAAAGATTAAAGAAATCTATACCGTTGAATTTGCTGAATTAGGCAACACCCCTCTGGAGAAACGTAAAGATGAGCGATTCCGCCATTACTTTGAGGCCATTTGGAAGGAGCTGGACGTTCATGTCTAACGAAAGTAACCTTTCTATAGAGCGCCAGGCTTATTTGAGGCGAATCCGGCGGAATAAGATGATGATTCTTTTTACCCAAATTTTCATCCTGATTGTCTTTTTCGCGCTTTGGGAAATAGCGGCCAACCTTCGTTTGGTTGACCCCTTTATAACCAGTCAACCCTCCCGAATGCTGAATACCCTGAAAATATTGCATGCCGGCGGCTCTCTTTATCTACACATAGGCACTACTATCTGGGAAACTTTTGTCGGTTTTACCGTTGGTACCATTGGCGGCATTTTCATTGCCGTTGTTCTTTGGTGGTCGGATTTCCTGGCAAAAGTTTCCGAACCTTATTTGGTTGTGCTTAACGCATTGCCGAAAGTTGCCCTCGGTCCCATTCTCATCGTCTGGATGGGCAACGGCATGCCCGCCATCATAGCCATGGCTCTGTTGATTTCTATCATTGTTTCCATTATCAGCATGCTTAACGGGTTTTTATCGGTTGATCAGGATAAAATTAAATTGTTAAAAACCTTTGGGGCGACCAGATATCAGATTTTATGCAAAGTTATTTTACCGGCCAGCTTACCCAATATAATTTCCGCCTTGAAAGTTAATGTCGGATTGTCGTGGGTTGGCGTAATCATGGGAGAATTTCTGGTCTCCAAAGCCGGTCTGGGCTACCTGATTGTTTACGGCAGCCAGGTTTTTAAATTAGATATGGTTATGACCAGTGTGGTAATTCTGGCTATGGCTGCGGCAGCCATGTACCTGGGGGTGTCCTGTCTTGAAAAGAAAATGCTTAAGTGGCGACAATGAACACCTGATGAGCCTTTCCTCGACCCTATCTTATGCGGTATGAAAAGCGTTATAGGATGATTCTGACGGACATACGAGCCTGTCCAGTTTGTAGATGAGTAGAAGGTCAAAGCGGCCGGCTTTGTCGCCATCAAGAAGCCGTTTCCGGTCGTTCTACCAGCGGGATGGTGCCGGTGACCCCGTCTACTTGTTCATCAAATGATACCCTGGAATAGACGACTATACGCATTCGTGTTACTTCTTTTTTTATTAATTACTTAATCAATGAATTCAAAGGTATCTACCATTTTATTGAAGGTTTCTAGAAATTCAGGAAAATCATCTATGGTATCCCTTCCACCTATAAAATATACCCTATTATCCTTTATTGTTGTTATTAAAACCATTTTTTTATTGCTCTCTTCTTTTGTTAAATAGAAGAGCTTTGCAGCGGGAACATTGTTAAGGGTTGTTAATTCAAAACTAAGCACCTTATCTCCTTTATCTTCGATTATTGGCAAAATGGTTTCTTTAATTACTTCTTCAGTTATGATTGCGTCGGTTGGCCCATCGATATATACTGTATGTGTAATTACTCCTTGCATATCTTCTTCATCTTCCAAATTAAAGAATGCTATGCAGTTCATATCTTTTAATTCCAGGACTTCCCAGTTAGAAGGATATTTCATTTTGAAACCATACTTTTGGCTTACGTATTGTTTGGTAGTCCAAGAGGTTTGCTCTTCGGCATTAATTATTATAGAATCCGTTTTTTCATTCCACACAACATCCTTAGGACTAGCATAGGCTATACTTCCCAGGATTATGGTGAGCGTTATAAAGCATATCAAGATAAAGATTTTTTTCATTACCTATTCCTCCTAATTTTTGGGGACGCCCGATCAGGTGTAGATAGGGTCTCTCTCGGGGCAATCATATGTTTGGAATATCTTACTTTAAATTTAGTATATGCATCTTCCTGTGATTTTGGGCATCATCAGACGAGGGGACAGCAGACGAGGGGACAGGGACTTGTCCGTCCTCGGCCTCATCGGATCAACCTCAATCTTCACCGGAGAAACATCAACCAGGTCCCCGTTGTCGTCATGCAGCACCCCGCCGGCCACAAAGGGAAGAAAGAGCCTTTGTTTTTTGGGTGGGGCTTAAGCGATGCGGTCAGGTGAATTGAAGGGATCAGTTGCTTATTGCAGCAGCATTGGCTTAACAGGGAAGGGTAGCATTGGATCACATCTTGAATAAAAGGTGTTTCATCAACAAACACTTAATTATATATTTTGAGCAAGGGATGATAACTATGAGCGATTTGGATGTCCTGGTAAAGGAAAAACTTGTAGCGTTTCGGGAAATGATAATAGAGGATTTTTCCAAGAAACACCCGCAAATGTTTTCAATTATAAATGCGGTCATGTCAGGGAAACAGAATAAAGTTGGCCTACAGGTAATGGAGAACGGGCGGGTAGCTGGGAAATATACTTT
>CBEULQ010000315.1:0-4157 GCA_965543975.1 uncultured Desulfocucumis sp.
ATCCTTGCGCACACTATTTTAATCCGGGGAGAGAGCGGTACCGGAAAGGAATTGGTGGCCAGGGCCATTCATTACAACAGTGTGCGCAAGGATAAACCCTTTGTTAAGATTAACTGTGCTTCAATTCCGGAAAACCTGCTGGAAAGCGAACTTTTCGGCCATGAAAAGGGAGCCTTTACCGGCGCTGTGACGTCAAAGCCCGGAAAGTTTGAGCTGGCGCACAAGGGAACCCTGTTTCTGGATGAAATAGGTGAAATGACCATGTCCACCCAAACTAAACTTCTCCGGGTGTTGCAGGAAAGGGAGTTTGAACGGGTGGGCGGAACCGAGACCATCAAGGTTGACGTGCGTATAGTGGCCGCCACCAACAAGGATCTGGAAGAATCAATAACTTCCGGCGAGTTCCGGGAGGATTTGTATTACCGTTTGAATGTGGTGGAAATAATGCTTCCGCCCCTAAGGGAAAGGAAAGCCGATATATCTGCGCTGGTGGGCCATATCATCCAGGGTTGCAGGGCCGAGCACAAAAAGGGAATCAAGGGTTTGTCCGAGGCCGCCATGGATATACTGATGAATTACGACTGGCCTGGAAATATCCGGGAGCTGAAAAACGTTTGCGAGCGGGCGGTATTGATGTCCACAGGGCCAGTGCTGAGCGTTGAAGACCTGCCCATGTCCTTAAAGAAAAAATCCAGACGTTTTAACTGGATTAACGATATACCGGGCAATTCTTTAAAGGAAATTGTTTCCGAAGTGGAGAGGGAGATTATTCTAAAAGCCCTGGAGGAGCACAACTGGAACCGTTCCGCCGCTGCCCAGGCACTTAAAATGAACAGAAGTTCTTTTTATGCCAAGCTGAAGGAATTGGGCATTATGGATTAGGAGGTATGCGTATTGCCTGTTACCAGACTGGTGCGGAACATCATGGTACCCATTGAGGAGTACCCGGTGGTGGAGGAGGGAGCTTCCGTACTGGAGGCCATCCAGAAGCTAAGGGAGTCATTTCACCAGAAAGACGGCACCTGGTACGGTTTTCAATCACTTATGGTTATTAACGGCAGAGGGGAACTGGTGGGTATATTGACCCTTAAAAGCTTGCTGGTAGCCTTAAGGCTGAGGGAGTTTATGGAGCACATATTAAACGGGGACCCCACCGGACTGTTTTTTACTCCCCATTTAATCAGGGATTCGAAAATAACTGTACGAAAAATAATGCGGCCACTTAACCTGATAACGGTCCAGGAAGATGCCACAATAATGGAAGCGCTGCTGGTGATTTTAAAGAATAATATTAATTCGCTTCCGGTGCTGTCAAGTACTAAGCCCGTAGGAGTGGTTCGCACTTTGGATCTGTTTTGGTTTGTGGGTGAACTGCTTGACTAGGTGTTTAAATCTTGCTAACAGCCTTTAACAAACAATAGACTATAAAGCTCGAAAGAATAAGGTCAGGGGACACACCTCTCTAAAAAGGTTAGGGGACACACCTCCTTTTGAAGCATGTCTTTAGAGCCTTAGGAATGTCCCCAACGTATATTTCTTTAGGGTCAGAGGAATGTCCCCAACGTATGGATGGTGATGAATAATGATTGCCAGAAAAACGGCCGAGCAAATAATGGTGCCCCTCAGTGATTACAATACCATATCCGAGAATGCCACCGTTTACGATGCCATCAGAGTTTTAAGAGAATCCTTTCACAGGGATGGGCGGGCATGGTATGGCCATCGCAGTGTTGTTGCAGTAAATGCAAATGGGGAACCCACCGGTATTCTTACCCTGAGGGGAATACTTCAGGCAGCGGGGCTGCGTGATATGGAGAAAGATTTGGATCTGAAAACGGAGTCATGGGGCTGGTATTATATCAAGAGGCTGCGTGAAGAATCCCGGCTGACCGTAAGGGATGTAATGCAGCCATTACGCCTGGCCGAAGTGCGCGCCCAGGATGACTTGACGGATGTAGCCAGGATACTGTTAAAAAATAAAGTGAACTCCATTTCAGTGTCCAAAAACGGAAAAACCATAGGCATTGTAAGATCCATCGATGTATTTATGGCTGTTGATGAATACTTTTCATAATAGGAAAGGGGACACACCTTCTTGTGGTACTTAACAAATCGGGAAGGAGTGTCCCCTAAAATAGAATTTGGAATAGTTGAATATTCTGACAGGAAGCCGGGTAACCCCGGCATTTTTATTGCAATGACCTTTATATAGCACTTATATACGGCTATGGAGAAGGGGTTGGCTTATGGCTTATTTAAACAGTTGTGAAAAGGTGCCTTTTTACCAGTTATTTTTCTTTATGTTTTGGGAAACATTGAAAATGATTGTTTTGGGGATAATCGTTGTTTTATCAAGGTTTTTAACTCCTATTACTCCTAAATCAGCCTTCGTTATTATCCGTTTCTGGCTGAAATTTTCTGCCATGTTGGATAAAAAAACTTGCAAGCTCTATTCATGACTTAATATAACTAAATATTCTGACTGGATATTGGACATTCCAAGAACGGATATGCAAATGTTTAAAACTGCCGCAACCCCTATATTATAAGGGTTTCCGTCCATTAAACCTCCAGGGTTGATTAAAAAATGGTCACGGCTGACCGGATTATGGTCAGCCGTGACCATTTTTGTGTTTTATTAAACTAGCGGTTGCGTGCTATTCAGAGATTGAATGTTTTGGCACTAACCTTGCTCTTTATCATTTTTGAATTATAACGGGACATTAATTGGGGACAAAGGGGGTTGTGGTTTTGACTGCCAGGGAATTTATTAGCCTTTTTGAACAGCAAAAAAACGCCTTTCTGATGGAAAATATAATTGGAGAGGGACAAACCGGCATACTTGACGAATTCGAGAACTGGCTTAAAGAAAATCATCCCATCAGGGAACGCGATTATGAAAATAAAAAAACCAAAAAAGCCGGGGCAGGCGTAAAGGTAAAAAAGGAAAGTAAGAAAATCGAGAAACAAGATTTCAGCCGTTATCTGGATAATATAATGGATGAAGCGGAGAAGGCACTGGAAGAGAAAGGGGTCCAGATAAACTGTATTTCCCTGGGAAAAGCCATGGGGCTGCGGGAAACTTCAAAATGCATAAAACTATTCAACGATATCAATATTTTTTACCGTATTGGCAAGAGCCTGCCCCGCAAGGGCAAATACCAGGGACAGAATATATTGTTGATAGAACTGGTGATGGACGGTTACAAAAGTTCCATATTCCTGCCGCTGCTGAATAAACAGGCGGAAATTGAAAGGCATGTGGGCATATCCGTGGAGAGAGAAATGCCGCACATCGAAAATGTGGGCAAATACCGCTTCAAACTATATTTCCCCCTGAATAACAGCGGCGAGTACGGCCATAAACCCGAGGAAATCGGTAAGATTCTGGCGGAATTCATCTATATCACTAAGGTATTACTAGAAGAACTGAACTGCGTCAAAGGGTAGGAGGCCGCTCCTAAACTGCGCCTGGCTTTGTCAGGCTCGCCGTACAGTGCTCACGTACCAACATGTACGCTCCGCGCTGTCCGGCTTCACCTTTCGCGCCATGCTTGTTTTTGAGCGGCCTCCGGGTGTGGGGTACATGCGAATTGTGATTAACATCACCTTGAATTGCAGGAAGGATCACTTATATCTGGAAGGTTTTTCTGCATAATATACGTAATAACCTAAATTAAGGGGGCATTCCTTCCCGATAAAAATAAGATGTTACGGAGTGATCGCTGTGAACAGTAACCTTCCTGGCAAGTGCCTTACCACCGCAATGGGTATACTTCCCCACACCACCGTCGAACCAGCCTTGGAACTGGCCCTGAGCCTTGATATACCTTTTTGGCCACAGTTACCCAGATTCAGCTTTTATGAGGACATGTATGTCCAGGTGAGCGAACATTTTCCGGGAATTGTGGTGGACGAGGAAAAGCTCAGGGTACAATTGGACATGGATAAATTCTATGGCGAGCTGCCTCTATATGTGGAAAAAATGGAGGACCGCTCTTATCTGGAGCTTTCGCCGAAATATTCAGTAGCACTGGATGCCTTTTTGGAAAGGGATTTGAGTTCCTATCCGGTGATCAGGGGACAGAGCATCGGACCCGTGAGTTTCGGTTTGAAGATTACCGACCGCGAACTAAAGCCGATAATTTATAATGACG
>CBEULQ010000316.1:0-4153 GCA_965543975.1 uncultured Desulfocucumis sp.
ACAGATACTATTATCTCTCTATTATCATGAAGAGCTTACCCTGAAGGAAATAGGCAAAGTATTGGAAGTTTCGGAGTCCAGGGTATGTCAGTTGCACGGCCGGGCAATCAGCCGGTTGAGAAAAATTTTAGACCAAATGAATAATAGTTGAGGTGATCGCTGTGATCAGGGGTTTGTACACTGTGGCATCCGGTTTGGGCGCCCAACAGGCGCGTATGGACGTGGTAACTAACAATATCGCCAACGTTTCTACAAACGGCTATAAACAGGACAGTGTAATAATCAAATCATTCCCGGAAATGCTTTTGCAGGAAAAAGCGGTGGATAATATTGGCAGGAGGGTTGCCCGCTGGTCTCCTATAGGTTTTACCAACCAGGGAGTAGCCGTGTCTGGTTTTTTTACCGATCAATCCACGGGAATACCGAAACAGACCGGCAGGCCCATGGATTTTGCCCTGACCGGGCAGGTGTTTTTCTCTGTACAGGTGAACGACAAGGTGCTGTACACCAGGGATGGACAATTCCATACCGACGAGGAGGGATTTCTGGTTGATTCCAGAGAAAACAGGGTACTATCTGAGAGCGGTCCCATCCAGGTTGGAGATGCTGAATTTACGGTGGGTCCCTGGGGAGAGATAACCCTTGCGGACGGTAACACATACAAACTGAGAATAGTGGAATTTGAAGATCCTCAGAAACTGGTCAAGACCGGAGATAATTATTTCGACGCCGCCAATGGTGTAGAGCGGATTGCAACCAATTATGCAGTGTTCCAGGGACAATTGGAGCAATCCAATGTCAATCTGGCCACACAGATGGTACAACTGATAGAAATTTTCAGATCCTACGAGGCCGGCCAGAAAGCCATTCAGTCCCAGGACGAGCTACTGGCTAAGGCTATTAATGAAGTGGGGGAGGTGAAGTAGCATGATTCACAGCCTTCGCAACAGCGCTGCCGGGATTAATGCCCAGCAGAACAGGATGGATATTTCCTCCAATAATATAGCCAACATCAACACAAACTCCTTTAAACGGGGCCGGGCTGAATTTGCAGATTTACTGTACGGTAAAATGGCAGACTTAGGCAGGCCTGTCAATTTAACCGGAAATACAGGAGATCCTCTAATGGGCGCGGGTTCCAGGGTGGTGGCGGTGAACACTGTCTTTGATCAGGGTGTCATCAAGGAGACCGACAGACCTCTGGATATTGCCATTAACGGCAATGGTTTTTTCAGGGTGGAACTTCCCGACGGCAGTTACGCTTACACCAGGGACGGTAATTTTCAGCTGACCCCGGAGAGAACACTGGTGACAACCGCCGGTTATAAGCTGCAGCCTGAAATCACCCTGCCAGAGAACTATAAAAGTTTTGAAATAGACGAAAACGGCGCCGTCAGGGTCAAAGACACCGAGGGCGAAACCACCGAACTGGGCAACATAATGCTTTACAAATTTCCCGATACTGACGGTCTTTTACACATTGAGGGAACCATGTATGCGGAAACCGGGGAATCCGGGGCTGCTGAAGAAGGAACCCCGGGGGAAAACGGGCTGGGCCGGTTGCTTCAGCAGAACCTGGAAATGAGTAATGTTGATCTGGCGGAGGAAATGGCCGTGGTGATTGAATCCCAAAGGGCGCTGCAGGCCGGCGCCCAGTCCCTGAAAACGGCGGATCAACTTTGGAATATAGCCAACAATTTACGTAAATAACCAGGGGGACTATAAATGGAACCGGCAAGGGAATTCGTTGAGATACAGGTGGGAATTGCCGATTTGAAAGTAGCCAGGGAACCGGGGCGTTTAATCACACTGGGGCTGGGTTCATGCGTGGGGGTCAGCCTTTATGACCCCATGGCGAAAGTAGGCGGGCTGTTGCACGTGATGCTTCCGGACAGCACCCAGTTTTCCAACGTTAACAAACCGGCTAAATTTGCCGACACGGGAATTCCCCTTATGATACAGGAACTACAGAAAATGGGGGCCAGGGTCAATCGAATGCAGGCCAAGCTGGTGGGCGGAGCCCAGATGTTTTCAGGCCTGGATGAAAAAATGACTCTAAATATCGGACTGAGGAATACGGAAAAATCAAGAGAGGTTTTGTTAAAGTTAAATGTAAGGATACTGGCCGAGGATGTGGGCGGAAACCGCGGGAGGACCATGATTGTGGACACTGCTAACGGAATGGTGACCATCCGTACCATGGGCAATAAACTGAAGGTGATTTGACATGGATTTTACAGAATTTCAAAGGCGCATGTTGAGCCAATTCCGCTTAGACCTGCTGAGTTACAAGGAGAACCAGCTTAAAAGAAGGCTGGAAGGTATGATGGCCAGACAGAAAATAGCTTCTTTCGGAGACCTTTTTAAGCTGCTTAAGGAAGACCGTATGGCCTATGAAACATTTCTTGATCAGTTAACCATTAATGTTTCTGAATTTTTCAGGGATCCTATGCGCTGGGCCGAATTGCAGAAAACAGTGCTTCCCGGTCTCATGCAGGCCAGAAGTACTTTGAAAATCTGGAGTGCGGCCTGTTCCAACGGCCCGGAACCATACTCCCTGGCCATTGTGCTGGACGAAATCAGCCCGGGCAGGACGCATCGCCTGGAAGCTTCGGATATAGATAAAAATATATTGAACGCCGCCGCTGTTGGTAAATATAACCCGGATATGGTGCGCAATGTAAATCCGGAACGGCTGCAAAAATATTTTACCAAAGAGAACAATTATTATTTGGCGAAGGATACCGTTAAAAGAAAGGTGAACTTCAAACGGCACGACCTGTTGACGGAACCGTACGGACACGGATACGATTTGATAGTTTGCCGCAATGTTACAATATATTTCACCAGAGAGGCCCAGGATAGAATCAATAAAAAATTTTCCCAGGCGCTTACTCCGGGGGGAGTTCTATTTATTGGAGGCAGTGAAATGATTTTTAATTATCAGGAGTTGGGACTTGAAAAGCTGTTACCCTGTTTTTACCGCAAGGTGGCATAAAATTGGGGACGTTCGAGGTGATGATATGACAGATTCAAAATTTACGGATTTTCAATTAGATGCGCTAAAGGAAATTAGTAATATAGGCTTAGGCAATGCCGTTACCTCTTTGGCCCAACTGGTCAACCGGAGGATTGACATGAACATTCCATTGACGCGGTTTATGCCGTTGGAGGAAACCATAGCCCTGGTGGGCGGGCCGGAGGAAGTGGTATCATGCGTAAGTTTGAATCTATCCGGGGATGTGCCGGGTATCGTACTTTTCGTTTTTGATTCCCAAAGTACTCTCCATCTGGTTGATTTGTTGATGGGAATGGATTTGGGGAGCACCGTTGACCTGGATGAAATGGGCGAATCCGCAGTAAAGGAGATAGGCAACGTGCTGACGGGCTCCTTCATAGGCGCCCTCTGTCAGATGACCCAGTTGAACATGGCCACCGCCGTGCCCATGTTTGCCTTTGACATGCTGGGGGCTATTTTGACATCGCTGATGGTGGCCAGCGGCCGGGTGGAGGATCAGGTGCTGGTGATCCAAACCCGTTTATTTCAGGAGAAGGAGGTCAATATTAAGGGGCATTTCTTTTTGTTGACTGAGCCGGGCTCGATCCAGGTGCTGTTTAATGCCCTGGGACTTACTGTGGAATGAGCTTAATATGGTTTAACATATTTTAGGAGGGAAAATATCAGTGTCTAAAAAAATACTGATTGTAGACGACGCCGCTTTTATGCGCATGATGATTAAAAACATAGTGATTAAAAATGGTTTCGAAGTGGTGGGCGAGGCCGAAAACGGCAAACAGGCGGTGGAAATGTACGCCAACGGCAGCCCCGACGTGGTGACCATGGATATAACCATGCCTGAAATGGACGGTATTGAAGGTGTAAAGGCTATCAGGGCCATAGATCCGAATGCCATTATTATCATGTGCAGCGCCATGGGACAGCAGTCCATGGTTATGGACGCCATTCAGGCCGGCGCAAAGGATTTCATAGTCAAACCCTTCCAGCAGGACAGGCTGCTTCAAGCCCTGGAAAGGGTGCTAAGCAGGGGCAAATAAATCATTAAATACTTGTCTGGCTGAGGAAGGAGGGAAATCTGTTGCAGGAAATACTGTCCCAGGGTGAAATAGATTCTTTGCTGGAAGCCAGACAAGT
>CBEULQ010000317.1:0-4146 GCA_965543975.1 uncultured Desulfocucumis sp.
TATTGACTTAAAGCGTGCTTAAAGGTGTTCAATGTTAGCATGGATTACAATTCATGACCATAATTACCACAAAAACCACAAGAAAAAGGGACTGGTGCCCCTGCTGGAGAAAATTTTCGATATAAAGAGCAAACCCGGCGATTCGCCGGGTTTATCCTTAAGGCCGTTCAAAAACAGCTTGGGTTTATATTTTCTCCGGCTTGGTACCTGTCTTGGCCGAGGCGGGCGCGGCATCCGGAGAACCGTGTGCGCCGGGCGCCGGCCTCCTCCGGGCCGCAGGCCGCCGGGCTTTGTTCTTTTCTTTTAACAAGGGCACCACTTTCAGCACATACCATGTGCTTGCGGCCAGGGCCAGGGTTATACATACCGCCGTTACCGGATCAATGGCCATAACCGATATTGCCAGCAGGGAAAAAACCGCAATGGTAAACAGCGGCACGGAGGCTCCTCCGGCCACAACGTAGGGCCGTGGTTGAGCGGGAAATTTCTTTCTCAGCATCAAAACCGCCGCCCCGGCCATGGCGTAAACTATGCATTCCATGGCAGCGGCCATATTCACCAGAACAAGGTATTTTCCCGTAATCAGCACCAGCATTGAAACTGCCAATCCCACCGCCAGGACTCCAAGTATGGCCACCCAGGGGGTGAAATAGCGCATGCTTATTTTGCTGAACACTTTTGGCACCACACTTTCCCTGGCGGCTGCGTAGAAAAAGCGGGAAACACTGATCAGCCCTGCGTTAAAGGTGGTGATGGAGGAAGCCAGACTTAAGCCCACAACCCAGTAAACACCGGCATCCCCCAGAATGTGCCTGGCAAAAACCAGCAGTGGGACAGGCGAACCGGTGAGTTCTTCCCTGGGCACAGAGGAAGTCATAGCCACTGTTATCAGCGAGTATACTATGCTTAAAAGGCCTACCGCCACCATCATTCCCCTGGATATCAACCGGTTTTCGGTTACTTCCTCCGCCAGTGGCGTGACCCACTCGAATCCCACAAAAAGAAAAACCCCCACAGCCACCGCGTTGACCAGCGAAACTATACCTCCGGGCGAAGCGGGAGCATTTAAATGAAACCCGCTATGGGAAAAGCCTATGTAAGAAAAAATAGCCAGAGACAGCATCAGTCCGTAGGTAATCACATCCTGAAAATTGCCTGCCAGTCTGACTCCCCTAATGTTCATCAAGGCCACCGCCACCAGCATGAAAACTATCCAGGCCACCGGGGCTACCACCGGAAAGGCCCGGTTAAGCACATTACCCAGTACATAGCTTTCCGCCCCGACCACACCCATAACAATGAACATATAGGACAGGGAAACCGCCAGTGCTATGGTATCGCCGAAAGCCCGCCCGAAATAAAGCCTGATTCCCGCCGCGGAGGGAAGCATGCCGTTAAGTTCTGAAAAACAGGCGGCCGCCCCCAGGCAGAGCATACCTCCCACCAAAATTGCTATCCAGGCGCTGTCCCCGGCCAGGAAACCCGCCACCTGAATTGCCGCCACAAATGACGAACTGGCCAGTGTTAGGCCAGCGCTGGTGGCAATTACGGTTCTCAATGTCAGCACTTTCTTAAAACTCACGTTACTCACCCCAGATCAGCAGAGAAATAAAATCAAGCCTTACTATGTCGTCCTCCGATCCCATGATCCTGAGGGTACCGTTCATATACGGCTCGGTGGGCGTTATGTCGCCGTAAAACATGTCAGCCAGGGTTTCGCTGTCCGAAATAACGGTAAGATCCGGATTTTCCACCGGGCCCTCCCGGAATGTCAAATCCCCTTCCTGCAACACAAGGGTATGGGCTGATTCAATATCCGTGGTAAGCACCTGTATAACCCGGTTCCAGTCCTTGTTCATGACTTTTAGTCTTTGGTTGGCGTTATATCCCTGTGCGAAAGCCCTCAGGCTTTCGGTAATTTCCTGGTGTGTGGCCATAACTCTTCGCTGTCCTCCTATTGCTGCAGGCCTTTAATTATGCATAAAAAAATGCTGGTAATTTGTATTTACTGTTAAAACTATCTCAAATGAATAATCCTGGGTTTAAAATCCAGACGTTCCAACAGATTCAAATATTCTCCGGGAGTAATTTCCTCCCATGCTTTTCCTGACAAAGCCACCAACGCCGCCTCCATAACATTGGTACCGAAAGAACGTCCCTCCAGTTCCGGAGTGGTGGTGACCAGCGTTCCCGCGCCGCACTGCTTTAAAAAATCTACGTCATCCCTGGTGGTGGTGTTGGTAATAATGGTCTGTCCGTCCAGATCATTGGGCATATATCTTTTAACCAGGTGATAGTCTCCGGCCAGTACCCGGGCTTCCCTGTAGTAATGGCCGAATTTTGAAATTTTACCTTCGTCCCTTGTTTCCTGTTTTTTTCCGGTGGGATAAAGCATGTGAAAAGGCAGCTTGACCATTTCCGGCAGAGTTTTGCGGGCTATTTCCTCCAGTTCCCCTACGGTCTTAATGGGGTAAGGAATGCCGGCGGCAAATATCAGATCACCGAAGGTAACGTCGCAGCCCAGTTCGGTAAAGGCCTCAGCCATGCCGAAACGGTCCACCGCACTGACCATCAGCACCCTGACACCAGGTGGTATTAAGTCGCTGTGCTCCCTTAAATAATAAACAGTTTGTCTTTCCAGTGTATTTTTCAGTCCGCTGCCGTCCACCACAGGCGTAGATTTTACCGCTTTCAGCAGCTTCATGCCATCCTGCACCACATACTTCGCCTTCCCGGCGTACAAATAGACGTCTATGCCCCCAAGACCGATGGCGTCAACTTTGCCGTCCAGTTCCCCGAGCAGTTCCAACGCCTTATCGAAATCTCCGTCCGTACCCCTGCGGCTGATTTCCAATTCCTCTCCCAGCAGGTTAACCCGCACCTGATGATCCCTTTTGGATGATCCCAGGCTCACGCTAACCACCCTTTTCAAACAAAGCACCTCAATCCATTTTTACTAAACATTGTAACCAAAAAATCCAAATATTACAACCGGAAGTAGAACAGCCCACTTGCTTCTTAATAATTTCACGAAGGAATATCCCATTCCAACTTCAAATTAACAGGAAAAACAAACAAAGAAACAAATAATAATGATTATAGCGACTTTCAAATTAATACTAAAAATTAAGTCGGGTAATGAGAGGTATGATAATGCATTCAATAATTGAAGTTGATGAACTGGTAAAAAATTATAAAGAGACAAAAGCTGTGAACGGCGTGAGTTTCGAGGTCCGGGAGGGCGAGGTGTTCGGCTTCCTTGGACCAAACGGCGCCGGCAAATCCACCACCATAAAGATGCTGGCCACCCTGCTGAAGCCCACATCGGGCACGGCTTTGATCAACGGCTATGACGTGGTTAAACAGCCCAACCAGGTAAGGCAGTCCATCGGTTTGGTGTTCCAGGACCCCTCCCTGGACGAGAGGCTCACCGCCAGGGAAAACCTGACCTTCCACGCCATGCTGTACAATGTGGACTCCCGGGCGCTTCCGGGCAGAATGGCGGAGGTTCTTAAAATGGTGGAACTTCTGGACCGGCAGCAATCTCTGGTTAAAACATATTCCGGGGGAATGAAAAGAAGGCTGGAAATTGCCCGGGGGCTGTTGCACTACCCAAGGGTACTTTTCCTGGATGAGCCCACTGTGGGGCTGGATCCCCAGACCAGAAACCGTATCTGGGAGTATATAAGAAACCTTCTGCAAAGGGAAAGAATCACCATATTCATGACCACCCATTACATGGACGAGGCAGAAAACTGCCACAGAATAGCCATTATCGACCACGGCGAAATAGTTGCCCTGGATACCCCGGCCAATTTGAAGAAAAACGTGGGCGGTGACATGATCACCCTCACCTGCGCCGATAATCAGGCGGTTAAAAAAATTATAGACGACAAATACGGGCTGAAGCCCGTGGACACCGCCGGTGGACTGCAACTGGAGGTGGACAGCGGCGAGGAATTCATACCCCGGCTGGCGGGGGATTTAAAAGGCCTGCTGCTTTCAATTTCAATGCGCAAACCGACCCTTGACGACGTATTTTTGAAGCTTACGGGAAGAGAGATAAGGGAGGATACGGTAAACCGCCGGGGAACTCCGCTAAAGTTCCGGGGAAGAGATCGGAAGAGCACACGTCTGACTCCAGTC
>CBEULQ010000318.1:0-4102 GCA_965543975.1 uncultured Desulfocucumis sp.
AGTGCCCGTTAAAGCAGTTAGCACCACATCGGCTGAAGGACAGGCAGCCGCCGCCTGCAGGCCTTCCTCTCCCCAGTGTATTTCCGGTTTGTATCCACCGGGCAGGCTTTTCTCCAGTAAGCGGACATCTTTTTCATCTGTCACCGATACCAGTTCGGGCCTGAATCGGGCAATCTGTTCCGAAAGCAGCCGCCAGTTTTTCCCGGCAGCCAGCGCTGCAACAAAAAAACGATCCGGATAACGGGAAATGACGTCCAGAGCCTGGCGTCCTATTGAGCCGGTGCTCCCTAAAATAGAAACCCCTTTAATAACTACCACCCCGCCAAAAGAATTATGCACAAATTATCAGCTTTTCGGCCAACCGTTAGCTTTTATAGCGGCCTGGACGGCGATTAACAATATTGGGCCGCCGATAAGCCCTGCTATACCGATAAGTTTTAAGCCTATGTACATGGCCGCCAGCACCGCCAGGGGATGTAATCCCAGATTTGCCGCCACTACCCTGGCTTCCAGGGTTTGCCTCACCAGCCATATTAAAAGATAAAGCACTATAAGCTTGATGCCGAAGGCAATATTTCCACTTATGAAAGCCCATGCCGCCCACGGAAGGATAATCGCTGCCGGGCCCAGAACAGGCATAACGTCAAAAAGACCTATCAACAGTCCCATGGTCAAAGCATATTCCGTCCCTATTATGTAAAGACCGATTACCGCCTGTAGGGTACTAAGGGAAATCAATACCGCCTGGGCCCTTACATAACTTAAGAATGCCCCGGCCACCGCCCTGGACACGTCAAGAACCCGCCCTCCCCAGGGAGAGGGCATCATTTTCAGCCACAGGTTTACCATCAGGTGTCGGTCTTTTATAAAAAAGTATGTGGCAATCAGGGTAACAATAATCCCCAGCACAGCCCCAGGCACTCCGGTGGCAAAGTTAAGCAGGGAGTTAGCCACCGATCCTGCCATACCGGAAACCTTTTCAGTGATTGTGCCAAGATTATCCCTTATATTGCCTGCCAGTTCCGGGTACTGAAAAAAGTAAAACTTTCCTTGTTCCACAGCTCCGGTGATAAACTCCTGAACCGGTTTAATATAACGGGGCAGCGAAACTGAAAGGTCTATCAGTTCCACCACCAGCCGGGTGGTTAACAGAGACAGCAGGGCAATAATGCCGCCAAAAACCAGCAGCATACTCGTCCCGGCGGCAGCAGCCCTGCTCATTTTAAACCTGTCGGTTAACATTCTAACCAGCGGTTCCAAAAAAAGAGCCAGTAGTATAGCCACTACGAAGGGGGACAGTACCCTGACGGCGGCAAAGGTTATAGTTAAAAACTCCGGAACCAAATATTCAGCCGCCAGGTAAAGGATAACTAATAAGACGGTAACACCCAGCCCTACCTGTATAAATCTGGGCAAATGGTCTCACCTCAGCTTAATCTGAATAGTGCCAAATAATAGAATACAAAAGGAGCGGTAAAAAACATGCTGTCGAAACGGTCCAGGACTCCACCGTGACCGGGAATGATGTTTCCGGTATCCTTAATACTTGCAGTTCTTTTCATGACTGATTCCCATAAGTCACCCAGTTGGGCTACAACCCCAAGCATAAACCCCATGGTCACCATATGTACCAGCGGCAGGAAAGGATAAATAAAATAAAATGCAACCCCTGCGCCTAAGCTTGCGGCAATTCCGCCCACAGCTCCGGCAACAGTTTTTCCCGGGCTTAGGACTGGTGCCAGCTTACGCCTGCCGATTTTTTTTCCGACAAAGTAGGCTGCGGTATCACAGGCCCAGGTTGCCACAAGCATGAAGAAAAGCCATATCCACCCCTCGGATACCGTCCTCAGCAGGTAAAAATATATAAAAAGTCCTACATAAAGAGTTCCCATCAAACCCGCAGCCCCGTCAAGCAGACTATATAAAGGAAACCGTATTACCACCGTAACTAAGATCATTGTAATTGCCAAAGTGGTGGCCCAGATTAAACCCTTTTCCCCGTAAAAATATGCTCCGGTCAGCAGCATAAGGGTTCCTGCCAGCATAGCTGCTATTGGGGGATTGAGCTGCATTTTTCGAATCATGGTTGTGAATTCGACAATACCGACAAACATGATTGCAGCCGTCACGGCCAACAGCAGCCACCCGCCGGTCCAGACGGAAAACAGTATTAAGGGTATGCCAACCAAGGAACTAATAACTCTGTACCGCAGCAATCAATTCACCAGCCTACTTCTTTAATCCGCCATACCTGCGGTCCCTCTTCTGAAAATCAACCATGGCCTGGAGCATGTGAACCCGCCTGAAATCCGGCCACATTACCGTTGTCAGCCAAAACTCGGTATAAGCCAACTGCCACAGCAAAAAGTTACTAACCCTGTAGTCGCCTGCGGGACGGATAAGCAGATCCGGGTCTGGCTGGCCGGATGTATAAAGATTGTCCGAAATAACCTTCTCATTTATATCTTCCGGGTCCAGCATGCCCTTGGCCACACTCAAACCGATAGATTTTACGGCCTCCACCAGTTCTGTTCTTCCCCCATAATTAAGTGCGATATTCAGGGTCAGCCCTGTGTTGTTACTGCTCTTCCGCCCGGCCATATCCAGAGCTTCCCTGGCCGATGGAGGCAAATCCCCTATTTTTCCGATGGCCCGCACCTTAATGTTGTTGTCACATAGCTCATTTATTTCTTTATGCAGGTACTCCACCAGTAAGTCCATCAGAATATCGACTTCTTCCTGGGGGCGTTTCCAGTTTTCCGTGGAAAAGGCATACACCGTTAGAACCTGCAGTCCCAGTTCAGCGGAGACCCTAACGACCTCTCGAAGCGACTCCACCCCCGCCCTGTGGCCGTAAGCCCTGGGCATGCCCCTGCGCAGGGCCCATCTGCCATTACCGTCCATTATTATGGCCACGTGGCGGGGAAGCCTGGAAAGGTCCAACTTCTCCCTCAGGGATTTTTCATCCTGATTAACATTTTTATCACCATGCCATAAATTTATCAGGTTTTTAAAAATTGGACCTCACCCCCAAAAACAAGGATAGGAGACAGACCTTCTTATGTTATCTTAATTTCTTATTTATTAACAATTTCGGGAAGGAATGTCCCGTAAATTTTACAGGCAGCGCCATATAGTCAACTATATATTAAACAACCCCCTCCGGAAGCGAGGGGGCGTAAGTCAACATTATTCCTCAATAATAGCTCCGGTTGGACACGCATCAATGCAGGTTCCGCAGCTTTCACATTTATCGGTATCAATCTTGTAAATGTCGCCTTCTGAAATTGCCTCGATGGGGCAGGACTCAATGCATGTCCCGCAGGCAAGACACTCCTCCGTAATGCGGTAAGCCAAAAATCACACCTCCTTCCCACAAACCTCCTGAGAAACTGTCAGCTCCCCTTTTTCCGGAGTCAGTAATATGAACCGGACTACCCTGTTCCTACCCGAAGGGTTTCCTCCGGGCGGCCGGGTATAACGAACTTCGACATCAATTCCTGCTTCTTGGCATATCTCTATAGCTTCGTTCAATTCCAGAGCAAGCAGTTGCTTTTGAAAATCATCAGGAGTCATCTAAACGTTCATAATCTCCTGTTCTTTACTGGATACAAGTCCGTCAATTTCTTTAATATATTTGTCAGTAAGCTTTTGTACATCGTCCTGCGCCCTGCGCAGTTCATCCTCGGATATTTCGGCCTTTTTCTCCTTGGCCTTTAAAGTATCGTTTGCATCTCTGCGAAGATTGCGGACAGCTACGCGCCCCTCTTCAGCCTTCTTCTTAACAACTTTTACCAGCTCAGCCCGCCTTTCCCGGGTTAACTGGGGAATGGCCAGACGGATCACAGTTCCGTCGCTGCTGGGATTAATCCCTAAATCTGATTTTAAAATAGCTTTCTCAATATCAGGTATGATCGTTTTCTCCCAGGGTTGAATCACCAGCAGTCTGGCTTCCGGAACGGAAATATTGGCCACTTGGTTTAATGGAGTCGGAGTGCCGTAATAATTAACACTAATTTTATCCAGCAGGGACGGAGTGGCCCTGCCCGCCCTCAGTGAAGAAAACTCCTTTTTAACAATATCCACGGTTTTCTTCACTGAG
>CBEULQ010000319.1:0-4095 GCA_965543975.1 uncultured Desulfocucumis sp.
TTGCATCTGGAGCTTTTTGAACGGCCTCGGGCGGTAGTTTATCAACACGTTTATAGCTTTTTCAATGTGTTTTTCAACACTCTCCTAGCACCGTTGGTATCTTTCATGGAACAATTATTTCGTCGAATGTTGCCGAAATTATATCACCCAAGTTGCGTACACGATGCAAAATTATGTAAATTAATCTATAATTAGGGATATGGTGGTTGGAGTAATGGGGTTAGTATCTCGATGTAATTCGACTGGCAAATCTTCTCCTGTGGTGGCTGTGGTGGGAGGGGGCGCGGCCGGTATAACCGCTGCCATTTCAGCCAGCTGCAAAGGGGCCGGGGTAATAATACTGGAGCGAATGGACAGGGTGGGCAAAAAGATACTGGCCACCGGCAACGGAAGGTGCAACCTCAGCAATACCGATCTGGATATTTCCAATTACTTTGGCTCCAACCCCAAATTCGCCTATTCGGCGCTGAAACGGTTCGACTTTCAAAGGACTATGGAGTTTTTCGACCGGCTGGGGGTGACCTGCAAGGTGGAGGAATGCGGCAAGGTATTTCCGGTTTCCGACCAGTCCTCCAGCGTTCTGGACGTGCTGCGCCACGAGCTTGAAGTTGCCGGAGTGAAGACGGTTTGCGACGCCGAGGTCAAAAAAATTACCGGAAGCAAGGGAAATTTTACTCTGCACCTGGGGAACGGAAGTAATGTGGCGGCCCACCGGATAATTATCGCCACCGGCGGCAGGGCGGCGCCCAGCCTGGGGTCGAACGGCAGCGGCTACGCCTTGGCGCAAAAAATGGGCCACAGTATAGTGGAGCCCTTTCCCGCGCTGGTGCAGCTGAAGCTGGATGCCCCTTATTTAAAACAAATTAAAGGAATAAAATTTGTAGGCGGCGCTGAGATAATCGTGGGAAAAAGATTACTTGCCGGGGCGGAGGGAGAAATATTGTTCACCGATTACGGCATTTCCGGTCCGCCCATACTTTCTTTGAGCCGCGCGGCAGGAGACTGGCTGCGCAGGGGAGAAAAGGTAATATTAAAGATTTGTATTATAAACTATAAATCCAGGAAAGAACTTGACGCCTACCTTTATGACCGGTTGAAAAAGCAGTCTCACAAAAACCTGGCCTTCAGCTTTGTCGGCTTTATCAACAAGAGGCTGGTGCCGGTGCTCCTCAGGGAGGCCGGTATCGTGGATGTGAACAAGAATGCCGGCCAGGTCACTGCGGAGGAAAGAAATAATATAGCCGGAATTCTACAGAATTGGCGGTTTGAAGTAACCGGGACCAACCCGTGGCAGTCCGCGCAGGTGACTGCAGGGGGGGTTGACGTCAGGGACATCAATCAAAAGACAATGGAGTCCAGGCTTACGCCGGGTGTGTTTTTCGCCGGGGAGATAATGGATATCGACGGAGCCTGCGGAGGGTACAACCTCCAGTGGGCATGGTCATCCGGTTTTGTCGCCGGTGAATGTGCCGCCTCATTATAATTTTTCTGATGAAAAAATGCAGGGGGGAGATAGTTTATGTCAGGTTGCGGCAGTTGTTCGGCCTGCGGCAGTGGTGACAAGTCGCAGGAATACAGAAACGAAGCGGGTCTTTCGGCGGTGAAGTGCCCGTTGTGCGATGTTGAAATTACCTTTGAGAAGATGCCGGCAAACAGGAGAATACAGTGCCCTGAATGCGGCACTGTAATAGAAATAAGTCCTTTGCTTTTGAATTAGCGGTAAGTATTTTCATTGTCACGTGGTGCCGCGTGCGGCATGGATGTCTATTTAAGTAAAAAGCAGCGTCATTTTTCAATAGAGTAGCCCACGAATGGTCAGATATCTTTCTCTGATATCCGTGGGCTGTTATTTTATTGCGGCAGACTATTTCCTATTGAAACACTTCCATACCATTCTTTTCTACAACATGAGAAATTCTTTCCCGCCATTTGCCGGCTGCCAGGTACTTGTTGATAATTTCCTCAACAACGGATTGAAGTTCTTCGGATTTTACATTGTCCCGGTACAATTGGCCCAGCGCCTGTCTGCGGCCTCCCCGGCCGCCGATATATACCTGGTAGCCGTCCGGAAGGCCGATAAAGCCGATATCGTTGCTGAGAGCCTCCATGCAGTTTTTGGGGCAGCCGCTTAAAGCGATTTTCAAGGCGGCGGGCAATCGGCGCCCGGCAAAAACCTTGTCCAGGGCGACGGCATCCTGAAGAACGTCCTGGTTGGCATATTTGCAGAGTTTCCCGGCGCAGCCCTTGACATTCCTGATGGATTCCCCGGCCGGCCCTATGGAGAGCCCTACCTCGTCAAGACCGTCTCTGACCGATTGGACTTTATCCGGCGTGGTCAGGATGACAATCCTTTGTCCGGTGCTAAACTTGGCTATCCCTGCGCCCTGTTTTACCAGTTCGGCGATCTTTGCCAACTGGTCGCCGGTCACAACACCGGCGGGTGTTGCAACGGCTATAGCCATAGTCCCGTTGGTTTGCTTAATGATACAATCCGTGGTTTTGTGCTGGTCCAATTCAAATTCCTCCTTTTAATGTCAGGGGACACATTTCAGGTGAAGGAATGTCCCCACTCCTGCAGCGAATCGGCCATTTCTTACATAATTATAAGAACAACCGCATTAAATTGAAATGGTAATTTTATGATTAATTGATGACATGTTATAGGTGATCGGAAGAAAATGATATGAAACAGGACACGCTTTCAGTGTGATTTAAATCAACATGTGAGCGGGCAATAGGGGAAAAAGGGGTATTGCACAGCGTTTTTTAGAGATGAGGGATTATGTTGGATAATTTTTTTCCGGTTATGTTTTCACTTATCAATCTGTTAATGTTGTGTTTGCTGATTGTACATATGACTCGCACCTCCGCAAGACTTTCCAAGCTGGAATACCAGTTATCCTCGGCGGATAAGAACCAGGACCGGCTGGAGAGGTTAGTCAGGGAAGAAATGGTAAAAACAATTAATCTTTTCAACGATTCGGTGCTCAGCCGCATGTCGGAAATAGCCGGTTTGCAGAAAAACCAGCTGGACACATTCAGCAGGCAGCTTTCGGAACTTACGGCCACCAATGAAAAAAAGCTGGATAAAATGAGGGACACGGTGGAGGAGAAGCTTAAGCTGCTGCAGGAGGATAACAGCCTGAAGCTGGAGCAGATGAGGGCAACCGTTGATGAAAAACTTCACGCCTCACTGGAAAGACGGTTGGGAGAGTCCTTCAAGCTTGTCAGCGAGAGGCTGGAAATGGTGCACAAAGGCCTGGGAGAGATGCAGAACCTGGCATCCGGGGTGGGAGATCTGAAAAAGGTGCTTACCAATATCAAGACCAGGGGCACCTGGGGTGAAATACAGCTTGGCAACCTTTTGGAGCAGCTATTGACCCCTGAGCAGTATGACAAGAATGTGGCCACCAAAAAGGGCGGCAGCGAGAGGGTGGAGTTTGCCGTCAAACTTCCGGGCCGGAACGTTGGTGAAAGTGTTGTCTGGTTGCCAATTGACGCCAAATTTCCCCTGGAGGATTATCAGAAGCTGTTGGATGCCCAGGACCAGGCAAACCAGCCGGAGGCCGAGGAAGCCCGGAAGCTTCTGGAGTCCAGGATAAAATACGAAGCGAAGAATATCAGGGAAAAATACATTGACCCGCCGAATACCACGGATTTCGGCATTATGTTCCTGCCGGTGGAGGGGCTGTATGCGGAAATACTAAGAAAACCGGGTTTATGCGAAACCTTGCAGAGGGACTACAGGGTTGTGGTCACCGGCCCAACCACCCTGGCCGCGCTGTTGAACAGCCTGCAAATGGGCTTTCGCACCCTGGCCGTCGAAAAGCGCTCCAGTGAGGTATGGGCGCTGCTGGGGGCGGTAAAAACCGAATTCGTCAAGTTTGGGGACATGCTGGATAAAACCAGAAAGAAACTGCAGGAGGCCAGCAACACCATGGAAACCGCGGCGTCCAAATCCCGGGCCATCCAGAGGAAGTTGAAAAACGTGCAGGAACTACCGGCGGAGGAACGTTACAGCCTGACGGATGAAAATGCTTATACTGAGTGAATTCCGGGTCAGGAGTCAGAAGTCAGGAGTCAGGAGGGTTCAGG
>CBEULQ010000320.1:0-4084 GCA_965543975.1 uncultured Desulfocucumis sp.
GGTACTTGGGGGTTGACCCCTGGGAGAGTAGGTCGTCGCCGGAACAAATATTTGGAGACATTCCTTCTTAGAAGGTATGTCTCCTTTCATTTTCAATCACGATAAACCATGAGTTTTTTAAATTTTGGGAAAATTATACGTTGGGGACACACCTCTTAAAAAGGTGTGTCCTTTTTTCTTTTTTACCTGTTGTAATATTACCGCAGTGTTTTTTAATATTAATTATCAGTGCCTTTAAGGAAATCGAGTTGAACTATAAGGAAACTGATATTCAAACAGGTTTATTATTGTTATTGTTACCGGCTTGTGATATTCTTTAAAATAAATAGCAGCTGGGGGTGCCGTTTGGCTGAGAGGGAGTGATCCCAACCCTTTGAACCTGATGTGGGTAATACCATCGTAGGGAAGCTTAATAATCCAACTATTTTAGCTTACCCTTGGGGTAGGCTTTTTTATTTCTTACTTATATTGGAGGTGAAAAAGTTGAAAATATTTATTAACGGCAAAGAAGAAACATTACTTAATGAAACATGTTTATACGACTTGATTATCCAAAGGGGCCTTAATAGTGATTCCATTATCGTGGAATATAATTTTGAACTGATAGGGACTCAGGACTGGACCAGTATTAAATTAAAGGAAAACGACAAGTTGGAAATTCTGCAATTTGTGGGAGGGGGTTAAGCAGTTGACAGATAAGCTATTTATAGGCGGAAAGGAAATTATCAACCGGCTCTTTCTCGGTACCGGGAAATTTTCATCCAACAGGCTTATACCCGAGGTGGTGAAATCTTCCGGAGCACAGGTGGTAACTGTTGCCTTAAGGCGGGTTGATTTTGGCAATGAAGAAGAAAATATTGCCTGCTTCATACCCCGGGACTGTATTCTCATGCCCAACACTTCCGGTGCCAGAACTGCCGAAGAGGCCGTGAGGATTGCCAGAATTGCCAGATCGGCCGGTTGCGGCAACTGGGTAAAAATAGAAGTTATTTCCGACAATAAATATCTGCTGCCGGATAATTATGAAACGATCAAGGCTACGGAAATCCTGGCCGCCGAAGGGTTTGTGGTACTACCTTATATGAGCCCGGATCTGATGACCGCAAAAAAGTTGCGGGAGGCGGGAGCAGCAGCGGTAATGCCCCTGGGCGCCCCCATCGGTTCCAACAGGG
The DNA here is from genome assembly GCA_965543975.1 of uncultured Desulfocucumis sp. GTDB lineage: Bacteria > Bacillota > Desulfotomaculia > Desulfotomaculales > Desulfocucumaceae > Desulfocucumis. The sequence continues at coordinate 1,173 of CBEULQ010000320.1, forward strand.
GTTTGAAAACCAGGGAGTTAATTAAAATATTGATTGATGAAATTGATTTGCCCATTATTGTTGACGCAGGTATCGGCAAACCATCCGAGGCTGCTGAGGCAATGGAAATGGGCGCGGCTGCCGTGCTTGTTAACACAGCTGTGGCAACTGCCAGAGACCCGGTGTCCATGGCCCGGGCTTTCAGTTTGGCGGTTAAGGCCGGCAGGACGGCGTTTCTGGCGGGGCCGGGTGCAGCCCATGAGTATGCCCGGGCGTCCTCACCATTAACCGGTTTTCTGGACGGCCGTTGAAAAACTGCGCCTGGCTTTGTCAGGCTCACCAGCCAGTGCTCACGTACCACCAGTACGCTCCGCCCTGGCCGGCTTCGCCTTTCGCGCCATGCTTGTTTTTGAACGGCCTATGGATGGGTTGGCGGCCGTTGAAAAACTGCGTCTGGCTTTGTCAGGCTCACCAGCTTCGCCTTTCGCGCCATGCTTGTTTTTGAATGGTCTTTAGGATGAGTGGGAGGACGTTGAGGAAAGGTTCTGATCAAGATGAGTTTTTATGATGATTACAAACGTTATGGAAATCTGTGTTTTGAGAGTTTTTTTTCCCGGATCAACGATGCTGATATAGAGGAAATCCTTGATAAAGAGCGGATCAATGAGTTTGATTACCTGGCTTTGCTGTCGCAGAGGGCTGCGCGTTATCTGGAGCCAATGGCCCAAAAGGCGCACCGTCTGACAGTACAGCATTTTGGAAGGGTTATTCAGTTATACACTCCCATTTACCTGTCCAATCACTGTGTAAACCACTGTTTGTACTGTGGTTTCCGGGCAGCTAACCAACTGGAGCGAAAGAAGCTTACCCTTTCCGAGGTGGAAGAGGAAGCCTGTGCAATAGCCGCGACCGGGTTAAAACATGTAATTATTCTTACAGGAGAATCCAGGAAAGAATCTCCTGTCTCTTATATTAAAGAATGTGTTCATATGCTGAAAAAATATTTTTCCTCCATAAGCATCGAAGTCTATCCCCTGGAAGAAGAGGAATACGCGCAACTTGTTGATGCCGGTGTTGACGCTTTAACCATTTACCAGGAAACGTATAACGAAGAGTTATACGCGGAGCTACACCCCTCCGGTCCGAAAAAAAATTATCTGTACAGGTTGGAGGCTCCGGAGCGCTGCTGCAGGGCAGGTATAAGGAGCGTAAATATAGGAGCGTTACTTGGCCTGGACAATTGGCGCAGGGATGCTTTTTTTACCGGACTTCATGCCTGCTATATTCAAAAGAGGCATATTGAAGTGGATATCGCCATCTCCCTGCCCAGGTTGAGACCCCATCTGGGGGGCTATGAGCCCCGGTGGGTTGTAGAGGACAAAGATATGGTCCAATACATGCTTGCCTTCAGGCTATTTATGCCCAGGGCGGGAATAACCATTTCCACCCGGGAAAGGGCCGGTTTCCGGGATAATATAATCAGGCTTGGCGTAACCAGGTTGTCAGCCGGTTCTTGCACCACAGTGGGGGGATGGACCGCCGGCAAAGGCGCTACCGGCCAGTTTGACATATCGGACCGCCGCAGTGTGTTGGAAATTAAAAACATGATATACAGACAGGGATATCAGCCAGTTTTTAAAGACTGGCAGCATTTTTAGCCGGAGGGTATAATGAATGATTTTGAAAAGGCGCTGGGGTATCAAATAGGACAGGCGCGGCTGAATAAAATACAAGAAGTAAAGATTGGCATCGCCGGAGCAGGCGGGCTTGGATCAAACTGCGCTCAAATTTTAGTGAGAAGCGGATTTAAAAGGCTAAAAATTGTGGATTTTGATTTTGTTGAGTGGTCAAATCTTAATCGCCAGTTTTTTTTTGCCGATCAGGTGGGATTAAAAAAGATTAACGCATTGAAAGTTAACCTGTTGCGAATCAACCCGGATCTGGACATGGAGTTAATGGATAAAAGAATCACAGCCGACAACGTGATGAACATTTTTAATGATTGCAACATAGTGGTGGAAGCGCTGGATTACCCGGCTGACAAGAAGCTGCTGGCGGAGAGCTACATGCATTCGGACAAATTGCTGATTTGCGCTTCAGGTATGGCTGGCTGGGGCAACAGCGATGACCTGATGATTAAAGAAATAAAAGAAAACTTTTTTATTGTAGGTGACATGGTCAGCAAGGTGGGAGAGGACTCACCTCCCCTGGCACCCAGGGTAAATATTGCAGCAGCGAAAGAAGCTGATGTTGTTCTTGCTTACGTGCTGGATTATTTGTTTGAAAGGTGAAGGTTATGCAAACCGCCATGGCCCGGATTATATAACTGTGTGAATTGGCATCCAACCAAGTATACAATATTCTTCTTTTTGTGGTATTGTTATTTAATTGTTTAATCCATATAATTTATTGAAAGCAGTATTGGGGAGCAATGGCGTTCCTGTATCTTGTCCATAGGGGCAGGATGTGGGTACGCTTTTTGTTTTTTATTACAAAAAAAATAAAGCTGTTTCTGCGTAATCAGCAAAAGTTATAAAGTCAAGAAAGGGGATTTAAAATGGCGACTGCATTTCAACCTAATGTCATATCCCTTAAAGAATACAAGATTAAATTAACTAACCAAACATTTAATGCCCTTACTGAAAGCGAATTGGCTGCGGGGGCGGCTATATGTGCTTTATGCGGTTACGGTTTGAAAAACAGGTGGTATCCTCTGATGAGTTCAACTCGCTGCCCAATGTGCGGCAGCAACCAGAGAAGGTTAAATAATATTGCCAATTCCAATTGTTACTCTCAATCATAGATAATCCGTCAGTGATTATACTTTTTCAACATTCTCCTCAGGGCTAATGTTAAAATAATAAGGCCGGAATTGTGCTTTATTAAAACTTTATTGATTTTTAACCCGGCGCCCTATAAAATGGTCCCTGAGG
>CBEULQ010000321.1:0-4076 GCA_965543975.1 uncultured Desulfocucumis sp.
CCCTCTGCTGGGCTTCAGCGGAAGAATATTTCAAGTCGAATTCATCTTTTTGAAGAAGGCCTACCGCTGCAGTACAGCTATGATCTTCAACCACCTTGCCGTCTGGACCGGGTACCTTGGTAACCGCCAGCCTGACCGGCATATCCAGATATTCCGCAGCGAATTTTTCCAACCCTCTCAAGGCTGCCCCCCCGCCGGTTAAAACCACGCCACCGGGAAGTGCTACATCCCCTGCCATTTTTCTAATGGCAGTTTTTGCCATATCCAGTATTTCGCCAACTCTTGCATCAATAATTTTTTTGGCGAATTCACAATCTATCTTATAATTGCCGGAACCGTTAATACCGGGTACCTCAAACCTCTCAGCATCAGTTTTTATTTCAAGGCCAATACGTTTTCCTATTCCTCCAGCGGCTTCCAGGGTAGTCCTCAATCCCACCGCCAGGTCTCCGCTGATATGGTCCCCTCCTACCGGAAGCAGGGTAAAACCAAGCTGGCAGCCGTAATTATATACAGTCAACCCGGTGGTAGCGGCCCCAAGGTCCAGAAGCGCAGTTCCCAGGTGCATTTCGGAGGCCGTCATGGCCTCGCCGGCGGCCGCCAGGGAGGAAGGAACAAAACCTGTGGGCTTCAGAGATACTCTACCCATTACATCAGTCAGTGAATCTATCAGTTTGCTGTCGACAATCAACAATCTCGCATTTAATTTAAGGGTTTTGAATTTCATTCCCAAAGGAGTCTTTATCCCGGCTGAAGAATCCACCACAAAATCCATGGGAATTACCTGCAAAATTTGTTTGCCGGCAAGAATATCCGTTAAAGCGGCAATCCGCTTTAATCTATCAAGATCACCCTGATTTACCCTGCGGATTCCGGTAGCTGTAATTTCAACTTCAACCGGAATAAATTCCACAGTGTAGCCGGTAAAACCAACCCTTGCAGCGGAAACCTTGACTCCCACCGATTTTTCAACTTTTTGCACCGCATCTGCCACACACCGGGCAAGGCTTTCAGGATCGGTTATCACACCCCTGCGCATACCTACCGTGGGGCATGCTGCAACGGCTGCAGGTATGGAACTGCCGGTATCGTAAGCAACCGCGGCAACCACCCTGGAATTTCCCACATTAATTCCGGCAGGGATATATTTTCCTTTTTCGGCCAAGCCAGGCACCCTCCGCCTAAACTTTACTTAAAATGTAAAGTTCAACATCACCGTGATTTTCCCTTTATTGTGCAGTCACAAAAATTTATTTTTTTAACAAATGTCGCCTTATTATGGCTAAATTTTGGAATAACCTGACCCCAAACGCCACCACCGCCGCCAGGTAAAGATCAATCCCCAGTCTCTCTCCGATAAAGGCAAGTCCTGCCGCCAGAAGGGCATTGCTAAAAAAACCGGTTATAAATATCCTGTTGTCGTAATGATCTTCCATGGCAGCCCTGATCCCTCCGAAAACGGAGTCTAAGGCCGCTAAAGCAGCGACGGACATATATTTGGCGTAGGCCTGGGGTAAAGCAAACGGTAAATTAAGGCCTATCAGCACCCCCAAAATCAGGCCCGTTGCAGCCAGTCCTATTCCGATCCACACCGGGGATCACCCCTTTCAAGGTCAGGAGAACACCTTCTACGCACCTTTAATTCCTTGCCTTTTACAATTTCACGAAGAAATGTCCCCTATTTAATATAAGTGAGCCTTGGGTCCGGAAGGGGTTATTCCCCTTCCGGACCCTTAGAGCGAACATAGTTCGAATACGTTGGGGACATTCCTCTGACCCTAAAGATACACTTCAAAGAGCGGTGTGTCCCCTTTCCTTAATTGCCTGTTTATCCCCAACCTTAAAGGACGGGGTCTTACAGGCTGTTAGCGAGATAATTTAGCCAAGTGCCATTATATACCATTAACTGGTAAATGCAAAACTTAATTAATTAGACAAATTCCGACTCAACCTTTGGAAGCTTTCGCAAAATTCAATTCTAAGGTGCCTGTATATGCGGGTATTACAAGCAATTCCCTGGTATGTACGTCAATCTGGATGCCAAGCTCCCGGAGATATTCCGCCAGACCTCCGGGTATTTCCAGTGCACTTTTCAATTTTTCCCGGTCACCCAGGGCAAGAACCCTGTAAGGAGGGGCCAGTCTGGTAAGATTGACGTTGATAAAGGACCCGGCCAGTCTTATTTCCGATGTAGCTATAATCCTCTGGCCATTTACAGACAGGGCTTCCGCACCGGCGGCCCTAAGTTCGTTCACCAGACGTAAAATATCCTCATCCCGGATATTGGACAAAGCTCCTACGCTTTTCTCCCGGGGAGGGTTGTTCAGCAGCACCTCCACACCCGGCCCCTTCACTGGCACAAATCCGGCGAAATACTTTGTTTTTTCTAGTTCGTCGTTTATGGCTTGCATGGCCTGGCTTTGCCCCTTGCGGGCTTGCTCCAGTTTAACTTCAAGGTCATTTACATCTGCCTCCAACTTGTCAATATCCTTTTCCAACTGGCTTAACTCGGAGGTTAACTCCTGAGCCCGGTCCGAGGGTACCCCCTGCTCGATATAGCGGTTGGTGCGGAATTGAACGGCCAGCATTATGCCTATTACCAGGGCAACCACGGTGACTGAAAAGTAAAAGGACCTCTTCACTGCCCCGCCTCCTTTTCATCCGCCGGCCTTGCGTATTCAAACCTTATGCCTCCCGAGTAGGCGGGTATGGTCAACTGGGAAACCTTTTTTATACCGACCTGAATGCCCCAGATTTGAAGATCTTCAACAACTCCTCCCCTCATTTTAAGGGAGTTGATCATGTTATCGGGATCACCGATGGCAGATATCACAAAAGGTGGGGTTAACCTCTGATTCCTATTGGTAAGTATAGTGGGGCCAACGCAGCGGATCTCACTGCTGGATATCAGTCTCTGGTCGTTTATGGCCAGAGCTTCCGCACCGGCGGCTTTCAGCTCGTTGAGAACCTTGAGCACGTCCTCATCGTGCAAAACGTACAGGTTGGGATTTTCACCGGGCTGTACAGCCACGTTGCTGTCATTCATGGTCACTTCCACCCCCGGGCCGGTCAAGTCGGAAAGGCCTGCTTCTATGCGATACAGCGTTAGTTCATCTTTCATATTGACCAACTCGGGGCCCGCAGCTGCTTTATCCAGCTTTTGCCTGAGTTCATTGGCCCTTTCCTGCAGGTTGTCTCTTTTTTCCCGGGCTTCATTAACCCTGCTTACCAAGGTCTGTTCCCTTTGAACAACGGGACCTTTCTGTTTATGCATATCCCTTGTCATCCTGAACTGAACCGCCAGCAACAGACCCAGCACCAGCCCCACCACAATCAACGCTATTTGATAATTTTTTGATTTACTCATTTACTCACCTATACGGTTCTAAATATTTGACCACTGGCGACCCCACATAGGAAAGGTCAACATATTCTATCTTTTTGTTCTTGGCTTTTAATTCTTCCAGTACCCTGGAGAGAACTATACCTTTCTCGGAAACATCCCCCGGGGGGCCCAGCCTGCACTGAACCCCGTCCATGGTATAAAGACAGATACTACCCTGATCATTAACGTTAACCTCAGAAAGCTGGGGCAGCAGTACTGCCGGCAGTTCCCGGACTACCTGCAGAGCCGTATCCAGTCCCTCTCCTTTCAGAGGCCGTCCGGGAGAAGGGACTATATATTTAATACCTGTGACCACAGGAAGATTGCGGTCCGAAGGGGAACCTTTCTGGAGATATACTCCCTCGGCATCCACTTGAATAAAACCGTCGGAGGTTGGAAATAGGGCCACAGGACTCCGCTCCGTCACTTTTATTAATACATTGGAGGGCATCCTCCGCTCTAATTCCACCGACTTTAACATGGGGATTATTCTTAAACGCTCAGATGCTTCTTGAAGGTTTATTTTAAAAATATTTTCTCCTGTATTTATACCGGATACAGACAAAATTTTTTCCGCCGCCAGATAGTGGTTACCTTCCACTGTCACGCCCCGCACCTCAAATATAGGCGAGCGAAGTAAAATGTACAACGCCAGCAGTACCAGAAAAACAAAAAAAACACTCTGCCACAG
>CBEULQ010000322.1:0-4040 GCA_965543975.1 uncultured Desulfocucumis sp.
TTGAGAAGTTCAGGGAGAACATACTGGCCGCCTGCGGGGAGGATATCGTTGGAATTTCGGTATCCACCAGGCCGGACTGCGTAAATGACCGTTACCTTGATTTCCTGCTGGATGTTAAAGAGCAAAGGAATTTAGACATTAATATAGAACTGGGATTGCAGACCGTAAACTATCACACTCTTATAAAAATCAACCGGGGGCACACCCTGGCCGAATTTGTGGATGCTGTTCTAAGAATCCACAAAAGGGGATTTGAAGTCTGCACACACCTGATACTCAACCTGCCCGGGGACGATACGGCTGACGTGGTGGAAAACGCCAAACTGCTTTCCGCCCTGGGGGTGAGGTACGTTAAGCTGCATTCCCTTTATGTGGTGGAAAACACGGTACTGGGAGAAATGTACAAACGGGGTGAAATAGAGATGATAACCCTGGATGATTACATCCAAAGGGTTATTACCTTTATGGAGTATCTGGACCCGACCATGGTGATTCAGCGGCTGGTGGGCAAAGGTCCCTCGGAAAGCCTGCTGTTTTCCAACTGGGGTGTAAGCTGGTGGAAAATAAAACAAATGATTGAGTCAAAAATGGACGAGCTTGACACCCGCCAGGGCAGTAAGTTCAACTACCTGAACGGTAGCGCCCTGGAATATAAGTGAGCTCTACAGCCTGTTGATTCCGATCTTCGAGTATGGGGTATAACAGGCGTTAGCGAGATAGAGGAGGCCATTATGAAGGCAAAAAAACAGACCTTTGAGGAGGCGCTGGCCAAACTGGAGGCCGTGGTCCGGGAACTGGAGGACGGCAATATAACCCTGGATAAATCCCTGGAGCTTTTTGCCGAGGGAATCAACCTGAGTAAATTCTGCCACCGGCAACTGGAGGAGGCTGAAACAAAAATTTCCATACTTACCGGGGAAAATAACGGCGACTTGCGTATTAAAGATATACAGCCCGGGGAATGACCCGGTGGCTAATAATATTTCTGGAGGATACAACGTTGGATTTTTTGGCGGAATTAAAAAGAAGGGCGGCAGAAGTGGACAGGGCGCTGGAATTATACCTTCCTTCCCGGGAAACCTATCCTCCGGTAATTCATGAGGCCATGCGCTACAGTCTTTTTGCCGGCGGCAAGAGGTTGCGCCCGGTGCTTGCGTTATCCGCCGCCGAGGTGGCGGGCGGGAGCGCCATCAGTATTATGCCGGCGGCATGCTCGCTGGAGTTAATTCACACATATTCCCTGATACATGACGACCTTCCGGCCATGGACGATGACGATTACCGCAGGGGCCGGCTCACCTGCCATAAAAAGTACGGTGAAGCCATGGCCATTCTGGCGGGTGACGCACTGCTGACCCAGGCTTTTGAAATGCTGGCCGCTGGAGCCCGGGAAGGGACCCTGCCACCGCTGGAATCCCTTCAAGTAATTTCGGAGGTGGCAGCCGCCTCCGGCAGCAGGGGGCTTATCGGGGGGCAGGTGGTTGACATAATATCCGACCAGTCGGTGGACCCCGCCACCCTTGAATATATCCACAAAAATAAAACAGGGGCGCTATACAGGGTTTCCGTGAGGCTTGGAGCCATATTAAGCGGCGCGGATAATGAAACTCTTTTAAGACTTACCGCGTATGCGGAGCACCTTGGCCTGGCATTCCAGATAGCCGACGACATTCTGGATATAATCGGGGATGAGGCGAAGATCGGCAAGCCGGTAAAAAGCGATATTAAAAACCAGAAAGCCACCTATCCGGCCCTTTTCGGCCTGGAAGCCTCCAGGGCCAAGGCTCTGGAGTGCAAGGAAAAGGCCCTGGCGGAGCTGAAAATGTTCGGGCGGGAGGCCGATTTTTTACGCCGTCTGGTGCAGTTTGTGGTGGACAGGGATCATTAATTTACATTCGTAAACGAAAAGGATATTGACTCCGCACGGATTATAAGCATAACGTCGTGTGGTGCAGTAAAAGGGTGAAAAACAGCAATTCTATACTGCTGCTTTTCACAGCAGGGTTTTAGTGTAATTACCCCGGTTTAGCTGAACATTAACACTAATATAATATTGTGATATAATACTTTTCCGGTTGAATTATTATTATTCGGTGATACAGTATCCTAGTCGGGAAGGGATCTTCTGAAGGCGGGCCTAAAAATCCGTCAAAGGGCACAGCGATGAAGTTCCTGGTGCTGGCCTTCAACGCCCAGTTGGGGGCTGGTACTGGGAGTTAAGGGGGTGGGGCGACCTGCAATGGCATGTGGGCGTTGACCCCGCCCCCGTGGAGACCCAAGTGCGTGGGGAAATCCCAAATGGGGCAAACTATGGCTTGGGGTGAAAACCTGCTCGTGGTGAAAAGCTGCGTGCAGCGTAGCCTGCCTTGAGTGGTGGCGGTGGATTCCGAAATGTTGTCCGCTTTAGCCAAGGGCCCGTGGTTTTAGCCGGGCAGGATGAAACCGTGGCTGCAAAAGAGGCTAGGGAGATCCCGCACCTGTTGAGGAAAACTCCTAGGCTGTCCGGAATACGGGGCGGCCCGGGGATTGCAGTGTGGACTGAGTGGTAATCCAGTCCCGGTACCGGCAACGGTCCGGATATATCTTTAAAGGGAAACCGCCGGTTTGGCGACAACCGGTGGATATATGGGAAAACCAACTGGACCTAAGCCACAATATTTACCCGGGCAGCTGTCACCGACAATAATTATATAAAAGTGTTAATCAGGTATTCAGAATTCAGTAGCAAGAATTTGGAATACTTTGGCAAACGATAATTCGTTCTCTCATACTGACTCTTGACTCCTGTAGTTACTAAATATTTTGAGGTGTCCCTAATTGGGCAATAACAAATCCACAGTTTCGGGCATATATGTATTTTTGGTGTCAATGGCATCGTTTATTCTGGCAGTGGTGTTTTTCTGGTTGTCAGACTTTGTGGCCGACAAAATACAAAGCCTAATAATATCCTTTGTATTTTTGTTAATAATTATACTTATAGGTATTGCGGCAGATATTATCGGTGTGTCCGTGACGGCAGCCGGTGAGGCGCCGTTGCACGCCAGGGCTGCCAAAAAGGTGGCCGGAGCCCAGGAGGGAGTATATCTTATCCGTAATGCCGACCGGGTGGCCAATATAATGAACGACGTGGTGGGCGATATCGCAGGCACCGTAAGCGGAGCCTTAGGCATAGCCCTGGCCTTGCAGATATTAACTCGCTGGGAGACTCTTGATCAACTCCTGGTAAATATGTTTATTACTGCCGTAATCGCTGCGCTGACCGTGGGCGGCAAGGCGGCAGGAAAGAGGATTGCCCTTACCCGGGCCAACGATGTTATATTCGGAGTGGGCAGGGTTTTAGCGGGATTCAATAGTATAACAGGTATAGATATTACTAAAAAATCTAAAAGAAACGGCTCCAGATAGGAGTGTGGTCCATTGAACCTGTTGGCTAATATCAGTTCACCGGCTGACATCCGGGGTTTGAGTAACACCCAGATGCAGACTCTTGCTGAGGAAATCAGACAGGAAATAATTGAAACCGTATCAAAGAACGGCGGTCACCTGGCCCCCAACCTTGGGGTGGTGGAACTTACCATGGCACTACACAGGGTTTTTGAAACCCCCAGGGACAAAATAATCTGGGATGTCGGACACCAGTGCTACGTTCATAAATTACTTACCGGTAGAAGGACAAAATTTGGCACGCTCAGGAAGTACAACGGTTTGAGCGGTTTTCCCAGGCCGGAGGAATGTCCCCATGACGCTTTTGCCACCGGCCACAGCAGCACCTCAATCTCTGTGGCCATGGGTATGGCTGCTGCCAGGGACCTTAAAGGCGAGGATTACTCTGTGGTGGCGGTAATAGGTGACGGAGCCATGACCGGGGGTATGGCCTTTGAAGCGCTGAACCACGCCGGTCACCTGAAAAAGGACTTAATAGTGGTGTTAAACGATAATGAAATGTCCATTGCTGAAAACGTAGGGGGTATGTCCAGGTATCTAAGCAGGTTGAGGACGGACCCGAAATATTCCAGGAGCAAAGAAGAAATTGAGCAGTT
>CBEULQ010000323.1:0-4023 GCA_965543975.1 uncultured Desulfocucumis sp.
AGGATGCTTCTTGGCTACATTGATCACTGCATCCATATAACCAAAGCTGGTGGCAAAAATTACCTTAACCCCATTATTGATCATCTGCTCCATGTATCTTTCCGCGTCGCCGCCGCCTTCATGGACATTTTCCACAAAACTTGTTTCTACGTAAGGCAGTTGCTCCTCCAGGTATTTTCTGGCCTGATCATGAGCATAGGTCCAGCCTCCATCGCCTGGTGTAGAAAGATAAATAAAGCCGACTTTTAATTTTTCCTCTTTTTTATCTTCTGAAGCCTGCTGAGTTGCTTTCTGACCGCAGCCTGTAACAGCAAATGCCAAACAAAGAACCAGGATTACAAACTTAATCATCGACCATTGTTTTTTCACTTTTCTTTCCTCCTTCTCATTTAGTTACCAAACAGACGATGTTGCAGATTATACCTGTTATTTAGCTTTTCTCATTCACTTCCCCCCTAATACTATAATAAAAAGATTACCCAGTTAATCAGCGTTCTTCTCTGTCGTACGGCAGCGCCAGTGACCCGGGCATGGAATTGTTTGACTTTTGGGCTTTGCTGGTGGCAATAATCAAAACAATTATTGTAAATATGTAGGGAAGCATTCTAATAAAGTAAGATGGAATGGTTATTCCTATCGCCTGCATCCTTAAGCCCAAAACATCTACTCCTCCGAAAAGCAGGGCCCCCAGCATAGCATGCATTGGATTCCAGGTGGCAAAAATAACTAGAGCAACAGCGATCCAGCCTCTGCCCGCGGTCATGTTTTCCAGCCAGGCCGGAGCATAAGCCAGGGACAGGTAAGCGCCTGCCAGTCCTGCCAAAGCCCCGCCCAAAGCAACGTAAAAATAACGTAAGGCATGTACATTCAACCCTACAGCATCTACAGCGCCAGGGTTTTCACCTACAGAGCGCAGATCTAAACCTGCTCTTGAGCGATAAATAAAAATCCAGGCTATAGGTACCAGTAAATAAAGGGCATACACCAAGACATCATGGTTGAAAAATATGGGGCCAAGCACCGGAATTTTTGACAGCAGAGGAATTTGAGCTTTTTGAAAGGCAACAGGGGCCGGTATCCCGATGACCGGCTTGCCCAGAAAGGCGCTAAGGCCGGTTCCGAATATAGTCATGGCCAGACCGGTTACCACTTGATTAGCCTGTAAGGTAACCGTTAAAAAAGCAAAAACAATTCCCAGCATACCTCCTGCCACCGCAGCGCCTAGAACGCCCAGCCACAGGTTTTGCCAGTGCACAACAGTAAGAAAGCCACAAACTGCGCCAACCAGCATCATACCTTCCACGCCCAGGTTTAAAACACCGGACCTTTCAGTAAAAATCTCCCCCAGTGTGGCAAACAAAATAGGAGTAGCCGAAATTATGACGGCATGTAAAATTGCGATTATGAGCATACCGTCCATTACTCTCCACTACCTTTCCAGTTGATTTTAATCCGGTAGCGTAAAAATATTTCCCCTCCGAGCACAAAGAAAAGTATTGCTCCCTGCAGCATTGTCACCACTTGAGCTGGCAGGCCTAAAACCTCAATGGCATATCCTCCGGTAATCAAGCCGCCGAAGAGTATGGATACAATTACAATGGCGATGGGATTTAACTTACCCAGGTAAGCTATAATGATGGCAGTATATCCATAACCGATAGAGATGGTATGCTGGAGTCTGCCGATGATCCCGGAAACCTCAGACATTCCCGCCAAACCCGCCAAACCGCCGCTTAAGAACATCACCAAAAAAATGTTCTTTGTAATATTAATCCCGGCATAACGGGCCGCTTTCTGACTTTCACCGATTACTCCAATTTGATAGCCCCAGGTGGTGTATTTCAAAATCACAAAAAGCAGCATGGCAGCAATAATGGCCAATAGCAAACCCAAATGGATCCGGGTGCCTGGGATTGCAGGCAGCATGGCATAATCAGGGAACATTGCGGTCAGCGGAAAATTATAACCGTTAGGATCTTTCCAGGGACCATAAACCAGGTAGTCCACCCATAAAATTGCCACGTAATTCAACATTAATGTAGTAATTGTTTCATTTACGCCCAGCAGAGCTTTGGGAATTGCCGGAATCAGTCCCCAGAGAGCCCCACCCAGGAAGCCCGCTAATATCATGGCCGGCAGCACCAGGGCGGGAGGTAAATTATGCCAATAGAGGGCTACCCAACTGGCTGCAAAGGCACCCATGTACAACTGGCCTTCCGCACCGATATTCCACAACAGCATTTTAAAGGCTAAAGCAACACCTAAACCGGCCAACATCAAGGGAATAGCCTTAACAATAGTTTCTGATAAACCGTATGCGGTGCCAAAGGAACCTTTATACATCAGAACATACATATTTAATGGGTCATATCCCATAAGAGCTGTAAATATCCCGCCTAAAAGCAGGGCCAGGATAATAGAAACAAGAGGTATGACAAAATAGGTTACAGGTGAAATAATAAGCCTTTTTTCCACTCGCAGGATGTTTTTCGTATTGAAAGATATTATATTCACCCCTCCAAACTTCTTTTTACCCCGAGCATCATTAGCCCTATTTCCTCGTAATTTGCTTGGCAGCTGTCGACTATGCCCATCATTTTGCCTTCAAACATAACTGCAATGCGGTCGGAGAGGTAAATAATCTCATCGAGATCTTCAGAAATCAGTAAAATAGCTGTACCTTGTTGTTTTTGTTTCAGTAATATTTTGTGCACAGTTTCTGTTGCGCCGATATCCAACCCGCGCACAGGATAAGAGGCGATGATTAATTCGGGCCTTTCGGATATTTCTCTGGCCAGCAGCAATTTTTGCTGGTTTCCCCCCGACATCAGTTTTACCGGGCGGTAAATGCCGGCTGTTTTGATATTAAAATCCTTAACAATTTGATTAGCTGCTTCCTGCACCCGGCGGTGATTCAGAAAGCCTCTTTTACTGTACTCCTTTGATCTAAAATTTTTTAAAATTAAGTTCTGGATCAGGTTTAAATTGGGAACAAGCCCCACTCCCAGGCGATCTTCCGGTATCAAAGCTACTCCCGCCTCAATCATTTTGCCGGGTGAGTAATTGGTAACATCTTTGCCATTTATTTTAAAGCTGCCTGATAAAACCGTTCTCAATCCCGCTATTATTTCTGCCAGTTCCCTCTGGCCATTGCCGGCCACTCCTGCAATACCTAATATTTCCCCTGCATGAATGGAAAGAGACAGATCGCATAAGGCGCGTACACCCTTATCGTTGAAGGCGTTGATCTTGTCCATTTCCAGGACCTTCGTGGCCGATGAAATACTGGATTTATTGCTTTCCGGCTCAACTACCCTGCCGACCATCAGCTTTGTTAGCGCTTGTTTACAGGTACTATGTTTAAGCATTGACGCTACTGATTTGCCGCCTCTTAATACGGTGATCCGGTCGGCAACCTCCATAACTTCGTTCAATTTGTGAGTGATCACAATCACAGCTTTGCCGCCGGCGGCCATTCGTTTTAAAGTTGAAAACAGTTCATCAACTTCTTGCGGTGTTAAAACAGCAGTAGGTTCATCTAGAATTAAAATTTCCGCTCCACGGTAGAGTAATTTAATGATCTCAACCCGCTGACGTTCCCCAACCGATAGCTGCCAGACCCGGGCCGACGGATCGACTTTTAACCCGTAGCCGGCAGAAAAACCCGCTACCTCCCGGTGGAGTTTCGGTAAATTTAGCAACATGCCTTTATTCTTTAATCCCAGGATCACATTTTCAGTCACGGTGTGAGGATAAACCAGACGGAAATGCTGGTGCACCATACCAATACCAAGCTGAACGGCATCCCGGGGCGATTTTAGGGTAATATTTTTTCCCTTATAAATTATTTCGCCTTTATCAGGCCTGTACAAACCTGTCAGGATATTCATCAAAGTACTTTTGCCGGCACCATTTTCACCCAATAAGGCATGAACTTCCCCCCGGTTAATAATTAAATTAACATTATCATTTGCTACAACACCTGGAAACAACTTGGTCACACCCCTCATTTCCAGCAGGGGA
>CBEULQ010000324.1:0-4015 GCA_965543975.1 uncultured Desulfocucumis sp.
CTGAAAATTATTTATGACGAAAATCCAATTAGCCATACAAATAACAAAAAAAGGAATGAAACAAGCAGGGGCTGGTTTTGCACTCCTGGGGCAAACAAAAAAGGCGTTTGACAAAAGCTGTCAAGACGCCTTAATGTTTTTCTGGCGGGAGTGTGTGAGAATCGAACTCACCAGAGACGCTCTTCACGCCTCACGACTGGTTTTGAAGACCAGGAGCACCACCAGGCACCATCCACCCCCGTATTTTATTTGGCATTTATGGACAAAAATCATTATAGCATATGGTTTGGATACAGGCAAACCAATTATAGCATGCATGCCCGCCACTGTCTGCCATTGATTTATAGCGGGAAATGATATAATCTAATATATAGTTTATTTTTAAGACTGCAGCTATATTTACGCCGGGAAATTATATAATGCAGTAATTTTCGACAGGGGAGGAATTTTCCATCTGCCGAAGAATATGTAACTGTCTGAAAGCTTTTTGTTTACAATCACAAGTGGGTGCAGATGATGCTCGACATTTTCGCTGATATTAGGGAAGATTTAAAAATTGTGGAAGAAGAGCTCAGGGCAGTGGTACAGGCTCCGGATCCGTTTATAACGGAAACCGCCACGCACCTGATAAATGCCGGGGGGAAAAGGCTCAGGCCGGCATTTTGTTTGTTAGGAGCTAAATTTTATAATTACGATATTAAAAAGGTGCTGCCCCTGGCGGTGGCCCTTGAGCTAATCCATATGTCCACCCTGGTTCACGATGACGTTGTGGATTCCGCCGTAACCCGCAGGGGGATTCCCACGGTGAAATCCATGTGGGGCAACAGGATTTCCACTCACATTGGTGATTATATTTTCGCCAAGTCGCTGATATTGATATCCGGTTACGACAACCCCATCATTCCAAGGGTATTGTCCGATATCAGCGTTAAAATGTGCGAGGGCGAAATACAGCAGTTATCAACGGTGTTGGATTCAACACAGACCATAAAGGATTATTTTTACCGTATCAACCGCAAAACAGCGCTGTTAATTGCGGCAAGCTGCCACCTGGGAGCTGTGGCCTGCGGAGCCCCGGTGAAAATATATGGTGCTCTGCGCAGGTACGGGCATAATATCGGCATGGCTTTTCAGATTACAGACGACATACTGGACCTTGTGGCTGACCAGAAGCAGTTGGGTAAACCTATTGGCAGCGATCTGCATCAGGGTATAATAACGCTGCCGGTAATACACGCCCTGGAGAGTTGCTCCCGGAAGGAAAGGCTAAAGGAAATTGTATTCAAAGCAGAAAAAAGTGATGATGAAGTCAGGGAAGCCGTGGAATTGATAGTTGCCTGCGGTGGTGTGGACTACGCCAATAAAGTAACACTCAGATACATCACAAAGGCCAAGGAACAGCTTCAGCTGCTGCCGGATATACCGGCCAGAACGACATTATCCACCATTGCAGATTTTATCAGCATCAGGAAGTTTTAATTCTCACCCTTTTTTCATGCCGGCATTCCGGTTAAAACAAATAAAACGCGTAGCAAAGGGTGACCCTTAATTGCCGAGATGTTATCCCCTTTCACTTAATATAGATGATAAACTCTGCCTGGTGGTGGGCGGAGGAACTGTGGCCGAGCGAAAGGTTCAATCCCTGCTTGAATGCGGCGCTCACGTACGGGTGGTTAGTCCGGTTTTAACCGGGGGATTGATTGAAATGGCCTCCGCCGGAACCATCGGGTATAGGCCGGGCGAATATAGAACGGAAGATATTGAGGGCGTTTTTCTGGTAATTGCCGCTACCAATAGCGGGGAAGTGAACCGGAAGATAGCCGCAGACTGTTTTGCGCGAAATCTGCTGGTGAATGCTGTTGACGATCCGCCAAACGGCAATTTTTTTGTGCCTGCAGTGGTGCGGCGGGGATCGTTGCAGATTGCCATATCCACCGATGGGAAAAGTCCCCTGCTGGCACGCAGGATCAGGGAAGATATAGAAGGGTTGTTCGGACCGGAGTTCGGCCCGCTGGTTGAACTGCTTGGGGAAATCAGGGAGGAAATAATCCGGACCGTTTCCGACGACGGCAGAAAAAAGGAGATTCTTGCAGGCCTTATAGACAGGCAGACGATGAATTTGTTGAGAGAGGGTAAATTTGATCTGGCAAAGGAGCGGATCATAAATGCTTATAATAGTAGTAGGAGTTAACCATAGAACCGCCCCGGTGGAAATAAGGGAGAAGCTTTCCTTTTCCGAGCATTATTTGGGCGAGTCCCTAAACAAGTTGAAGGAATATCCGGCCATTGAGGGCTGTGTCATCATATCCACCTGTAACAGAACGGAAATTTATGCCGCGACCAGGGAAATGGACGAGGGCTTGAATGCCATTTGGGATTTCCTTTCCCGTAAATCCGGCGTTGATATATCGGAAATTAAAAACTGCACCTATGCCCACACTCTTTACGACACCATAAGACACCTGTTCAGGGTTGCCTCAGGGCTGGATTCCATGGTGCTCGGGGAAACCCAGATACTGGGCCAGGTCCGCCAGGCCTACCAGACAGCCTGTTCCTTCGGCGCCACCAACAGGGTAATCAACACCCTTTTTCAGCAGGCCCTGACGGTGGGCAAAAGGGTCCGCACGGAGACCGGCATTGACCAGAACTCCGTATCCATCAGTTATACCGCGGTGGAGCTGGCCAGGCAGATTTTCGGCAGCCTGAACGGACGCACCGTTTTGATCATCGGAGCCGGGAAGATGAGCGAGCTTACCGCTCTGCACCTGGTGGCCAATGGAGTCTCAGGAGTGATTGTATCCAACCGTTCCTTCGACAGGGCGGTGTCCCTGGCCGAGCGTTTTGGAGGCAAGGCGGTAAAATTTGATCAATTGCTTCGCCATATGGCCGAGGCGGATATAGTAATCAGCTGCACGGCGGCATCCCACTTCGTGGTGAGGAGCGGAGATGTGGAGCAGATGATGTCCGGACGTCGGGGAAGGCAAATTATGATGATTGATATTGCCGTGCCCAGGGACATAGACCCCGCAGTGGCAAAGATACCCGGCGTTGCCCTTTATGATGTGGACGATTTGCAAAATGTTGTTGACCAGCACCTGCATGAAAGGAAAAAGGCTGCTGTCATTGCCGAGGGGATTATAGAGGAAGAACTGGAACAGTTTATGAAGTGGCTGGCCACCCAATTTGCTGTTCCCACCATCACCGCCCTGAAGCAATGGGGTGAGGAGATTAAACAGCAGGAACTGCGCCGGGCGCTTAACCGGCTGGGCGAGCTTTCCGACCATGACCGCAAGGTAATCGGGTCCCTGGCTAACTCTATTGTTAACAAAATACTGCACCTTCCCGTAACCAGGGTCAAAGAGTACGCCCTTACCCCGGAAGGACACCTTTACACGGAGGTGCTGCAGAACCTGTTTGACCTTCAGATTCCCGGGCAGGATAAAAAAAAGGTAAATGAGGAACAAAAGCGCTTGTGCCTGGCTATGCCGGGAGATAAATAAAATACCCCTTCTTTTTTATATTTCTTCTTTTACGCTCCTTGGAGAGAGCCTGTATGGCTGTTTTTCTTTTTTCCAGCTCCAATTTGATTGCGGGTTTATGCGGCGGTGCTGACACCGCTGTTTTCACATCTCTGGCGGCGATCCTGGCCAGGGTTTGGGGTAATTTTGTGCTGATGTGTAAAAGGGCTAACCCGGGGGTAAGCTTCTTTTGACAGTGGCATACATTTATAGTCTTTTCGTTGCTTTTTTGATTGGAGGATACCTATGCGCAAGGAAATAGTGGTGGGCAGCAGGGACAGCAGGCTTGCCATGTGGCAGGCCGAGTGGGTGGTGGAAAACCTGCGCCGCTCTCACCCGGACAGAACATTTCGCGTGGTTGGAATGAAGACCAAAGGCGATAATATTCTCGACGCGGCGCTGGCCAAACTGGGAGATAAGGGGCTTTTCACCAAAGAGCTGGAACTGGCCATGTTCCGGGGCGAAATAGACATGGCGGTGCACAGCATGAAGGATCT
>CBEULQ010000325.1:0-4004 GCA_965543975.1 uncultured Desulfocucumis sp.
ATGATTGACATATTAAGCTGTACAAACCTTTTGCCGGTGCATGGCACTGATGCGGAAACAGGTATGCCGTACACGCAGCCTAATATGTCAATCATAGCAAACATTCTTCCGGGTAGCGGTCCTGCTGCAAATACGGATTTGCCGAATATCCGGCCTAATGCGTCAACAAACTTGACGGAAGGCGCTACGGGCGAACCTGTCGCCGGACAACAGGAGGCTGGAGCTATAATTGGACAGACTGTTGCTGAAACCGGCAGTGAATTACTGAAAGCGATTACAACCCAGAGACAATATCCAACGGGAGTGGCAGCTGAATTGACGGCAGGGTCACCAATAAAGGAGTCAACGAACAAGGTTAACTCCGGTGACACGAGCATGAATCTTCCCCTGGGAAACAAAGATCAACCACAGGTTGAGGTTGGCGCAATTAGAAATCCCAATGCCGGGCAGGAGCCGGGAAGCGGTCAAATGTCCCAACAAAAACCATTTCAGTTAAACAATCAACAGCCCGGAGCAAAAGTGTTTAATGAACAAATGGCATTAGCTCAATACCACAGCAATGAACTTGAGGCCGGTATAAAGGTTGAAACCAGTTCGCAGGATGCAGCGGTGGTAAATGATATTACCCTAAATGATGCCAAGTCGAATGAAATAACATCAAAAGAAACAACACCAAAAGAAATAGCATCAAATGATGTCTCACCGGTTAAACAGACAGCCTTCGCCCAACTAAAACCGGAAGTAATTGACCTGGGCAGCACACAGGTTAAACAGGCGCCCCAAATAGTGCTGCGTACCGTAACTCAATTGGTAAACCAGTTGGACAACAAGGATGCCAATGCCGCGACCACAATCAGGCTCAAGCTTGAACCCAAACAGCTGGGTGAAATGACCGTAAGACTTTCGTACACCAGGGGAGAATTGACAGCCCATTTTTACACCGCCAGCGTAATGGCCAGAGACGCCGTGGAGGGAACATTGCCCCAGCTTAAGGAATTACTGTCCCAGCACAATATTCAGCTAAACGACGTGGCCGCCTTCGTGGGCCAGGAAGATTCCCGTCATTCCGGACAGGAAAGATACCGCCATCAGGGCAATACAAATCCTTATTTTACGAATAACGGCGACGACGGCCCATTCCCGGAGATAATGCCGCAGGATACGGCCAGTATTAACGAGAACCTGAACAGACTAGTTTGACATGGAAAGGAGGCGCCGCATGGCAGGCGTAACAGGAGTAACAAACGACTATTATTTGCCTGACAGTACAACCCGGACGCCCAAGAAGGAACTGGATCAAAACGACTTCCTTACGCTAATGATCGAACAGTTAAAAAACCAGGATCCCCTGGAGCCCCAGAGCAACGAAGAGTTTATAGCTCAGATGGCGCAATTTACCAGCCTGGAAACCCTTACCGAACTGAACAGAAACACGCAGTTTTCCCAGGCCACCCTGTTAATAGGCAAGCAGGTCACAATAAATGACAACGATACCGAAATAACCGGCATTGTTGAAAAAGCGGCTATAGTTGAAGATAAAGTAAAAGTGTATATTAGTGACCGGTATTATGATCTGGATAAGGTAATACAGGTCGAGGATGCTTAAAGAATAACATGAGTTAAAGGGGGGAGCTGACATGAGGATTCAAAACCGGGATCCTGCAGGGATCCGGATAATAGCGCCTCTGCCCCTGGACCGTAATAAAACAGGCAATGTAAATAACAGTACAAATGCCGGAAAAGCAGGCTCCTTCGGAGAACTGTTACAGGACAGCATAAACCGTACGGGCGGGCTGAAATTATCGGCCCATGCGGAGCGCAGGCTGAAAGAAAGAAACATAGTGTTTGACAGGGAAGACATGGCAAAAATTGAGAATGCCGTACAAAAGGCCGCAGCCAAGGGTTCCCGGGAGTCGCTGGTGATGTACGGGGACATTGCCCTGGTGGCCAGCATAAAAAACAATACACTGATTACGGCCATGGACGGTGATTCCTTAAAGGAACACGTTTTTACCAACATTGACAGCGCGGTAATTGTGAAGTAAGCAGCCGGCCCATCTGTGGAGGCTGTACTAACCGCCGAACGACGGAGGCGGTTGAACACTCGTTTAAGGAGGGCATAGAAATTGATTAGATCATTGTTTTCCGGGGTTTCCAGCGTAAAAAACCACCAGGTCAGGATGGATACTGTTGCCAATAACATTGCCAACGTCAACACATACGGCTTTAAATCAGGAAGAGTAACCTTTCAGGATAATTTAAACCAGATGTTGAGGAGCGGCGGCGCCAGCAGAAATGCCGCCCAGGTGGGCACCGGCACCACTTTGGCCGCGATTGGAAATAATATGGGGAATGGACCGCAGCAAATGACAGGCAGGACCCTGGACCTGGCAATCAACGGCCAAGGTTTCTTTAAAGTCCAGCAGGCTTCCCCTGACGGCGGAGGGGCTGTGGCCGACAACAGCAGCATATTGTACACACGGGAAGGCGCTTTTTTCCTGGACAAAGAAGGTTATATCGTCAACGCCAACGGTTATTACTTGCTTGATGAAGGAGACTCTCCACAATCTGTGGGTGACGATTTGACCCAGATTGCATCAATAAGCGTCGATAAGAACGGTAAGATTACCGTAATCAATAATGATGACTCTACAGTTGAAATACAACTAACTCTGGCTGTTTTCAACAACCCCGAGGGCCTGGAGAAAAAGGGAAGCAATTTGTTTAGCAAAACAGTAGCCTCTGGTGACGATATGAACAGCGGAACACTGCCATCGGAAATGGGTAGTGAAATTAATTCAGGCTACCTGGAAATGTCAAATGTCGATCTGAGTGAAGAGTTTACCAGTATGATAACCACCCAGCGCGGTTATCAGGCGGGATCAAGGATTATCACGGTATCGGACACACTTTTGGAAGAACTGATTAACCTCAAACGGTAGCATAAA
This sequence comes from uncultured Desulfocucumis sp., assembly GCA_965543975.1. Taxonomy (GTDB): domain Bacteria; phylum Bacillota; class Desulfotomaculia; order Desulfotomaculales; family Desulfocucumaceae; genus Desulfocucumis. The sequence goes on from CBEULQ010000325.1 coordinate 2,949, forward strand.
ATTTAGCCTGCAATAACAAAATCTGCCGCCTGGCTTTATGGCCGGGCGGCAAACATAGGGTGATGAAAATGGCTGGAAAAAAACAAACCGTCAATGATGGAGAAAACACTGTTCAATCAAAGAAAAATAAGGGTGGCATAGTAAAAATTCTGGCCATAGCTTTGGGTTCCGTTATCTTTGGCGCCGTTGCTGTCGGTGCCCTGGCATATTTTATCGGCATACCCGGCCTTACTGCAAAGGCTAAACCACCCAAACCACCCGAGATGGAAAAATTGGATCTGGGGGAAAGGGTAATTAACCTGGCAGATGAAGACGGGTCCCGTTACCTCAGGGTAAAAATTGTACTGGAATTCCCCAAGGATGAAAAGTTCGCCCAGGAATTGGAGGAAGAAAAACCTTTTATCCAGCAGAGTATTTTACATGTCTTACGGACGAAAAGCGTTGACGACATTCGTCCGGTGCCGAAGGAAGAAGAGGTCAAGTCTGAAATTATTAATTCCATTAATAAGCATTTAAAGAAAGGTAAGGTAGAGAAAATTTATTTCACTGATTTTCTAATTCAGTAAACAACGGGGGAATTAATCATGATGAAGGAAGAGGAAACAAAAGAATTTCTTAACCGGATACAGGAAAATGAAACCTTAATAAATAAAGTGGATTTCCCTTCATTCGACCGTGCCCCCTTAATCGATAAAATGAGAGTCAGCGTCCACTATCTGGAGAATATCCAGGTTAATATAACAGCCGAATTGGGCACCAGCACAATGAAAATAAGGGATATTATCAAAATTGGCGAGGATTCGGTTATAGAATTGGACCAGCCGGTGGGCGAGACTGCTGAAATATACGTTAACAACCAGCCGTTGGGACGTGGCGAGATTGTGGTTATCGGCAGCAATTTCGGCATACGTATGGAAACCATATATAAAATTGAAGAAAAAGCCGCGGTGGTGAATGAACCGTGACGGGTGAAATGATTGCAGCGGCTTTAAGATTGTTGATCGTACTGCCCCTGGTTACGGCCCTGGCTTATTTTTTTATAAAATACGGGCTGGC
>CBEULQ010000326.1:0-4002 GCA_965543975.1 uncultured Desulfocucumis sp.
TATTGGTTTATTTAAGAGGCTATCCTTTTATTAATTAAGAAGTAAGGCTACAATTATGCCTGTCAGCGGCATATATCAGTGTTGGAGAATTTCCGGCAGGGCATCAGTCCGCGACCAGGGAAGCGTCCGGCCTTGTGCCGGGCCAATGGCATAGGTTTTTCCTGTCCTGCCCCACGCTGCATTACTTCGGTATAGTCGGTGTTGAAAAGCATGTAAGTATATGATAAATTAACTAGTGTAGGATGGAGGCAGATAATAGTTAAATAGTAAGAATATGCTTTAACGGTAGAATGGCAGGATGAAGTTTGTCGGGTGTAACGGCACTCTCATTCGGGAGTGCTTTTATATTTTAAAAGGTAATATTTATATTTAAGTGAGGAGGGTTTATTATGAAGGGGTTGTCTAATGCTTTATCGGGGTACAAGCTTCGTTTGCTGCCGGTGCTTGTCTTAATCCTGATGCTGCTGGCGGCGGCCGGCTGCGGGAGCAAGGAGGGCACAGGCGAAACCACTAAGCCGGTTAAAGTTGGTATTATCGACTGTTACACCGGACCAGCCACTACATACTCGCAAGATTCGCTGGATGGTTTTAAAATGGCAATCGAAGAAAGCAATAAACAAGGCGGGCCAAAAATAGAATTTGTCCAGCGCGACGACCAGTTTAAAGTGGAACTGGACCAAAGCTGGGCCAAGGAACTGGTGATGAAAGAGCAGGTTGACATCCTGGCCGGCACTATCAACAGCGCAGGGTCTCTGGCAGTATCGCAATATGCCAAAGAAAATAAAATCCCCTTTATGGATTGGGGCGGCATGAGCGAGAAAATCAGCGGAGAGCAGGGACACCGTTATGTTTTTCAGATGCTTCCCAACACCGCAATGATCGGCCGGGCAGGAGCTTATCAAATGTCCCAGCTGCCCTACACTAAATACTGGCTGGCGGGCAGCGACTATGAGTATGGCCACGCGGTTGTAAATAGCTTCTGGGCAAATATCGAAAAAATGAAACCAGACGCAAAAAAACTGGGAGAATCCTGGTGGCGCGTGGGTGAACCGGACTTTACTCCTTTCATTAACACTATCCGGGCAGCGAAGCCGGAGGTTCTAGTTGTGGGAACCGGTGGAGCGGATGTAGTTCCGTTTTTAAAAGCTCTTAAGACTACCGGTCTGACCAAGGAAATGCAGGTCTGGTTGCACATGTCCACCGATTTAAGCACCCTAAGGCCCCTTGCGGACGGAGCCCCGGAAGGACTGCTGGGCACCAATACTTATCTTTATTATTACCCCGATACGTCGGAAAACAAGGCTTTTGTCGAGGAGTTTAAAAAGGCTTATAACCGCGAGCCGGCTTCTTTCGCTTTGTATGGTTATATCACCGGCAAAGCGATAGCGGAGGCGGTTAAAAAAGCAGGCAGCAACGATAAGGAAAAGATAATTGACGCGCTGGAGAACCTCGCCGTGGATAGTCCGGTGGGGCCTGTAACCATCAGGCAGTTCGACCACCAGGTGATGATGCCCATGTACTTTGGAAAAACTGTAAAATCGGCAGATTTGCCCTACCTGGTAGCCGGAGATATAACAACCCTGCCGGCTGACAAGATTATACCGCCGGTAGAGGAGATTCAGAAAAAACGTACAAAATAAATAGTTATTGAGATCGGGATGGCGTAAGCCATCCCGATTCAATAACTGTATTAGAATGGTTAAAGACGAGGTGCGGCTATGGATTTGATGACAATAGGCAGCCAGTTTCTAATCGGCCTGAGCAGGGCCATGCTCCTTTTTATTTTGGCTTCCGGCCTTACCTTGGCCTTTGGAGTCTTAAGGGTGATAAATTTTGCCCATGGCTCATTATATATGATTGGCGCTTTTATGGCCTTCACCATCGCCTCAGCCGTCGGGCGCGGGCCGGCAGGCTTCTGGCTGGCGCTGCTGCTGGCGCCTTTAGCGGTGGCATTAATTAGCCTGGCTATAGAAAGGTGCTTTTTGCGTTTTGTATATAAGCGTGAACATTTGATGCAAGTGTTGCTAACGTATTCGCTGGTCCTCATATTCGGTGACATGGTTAAGATGATTTGGGGCACTCAGTACAAATCCATGTCCGTGCCCGAGTCGCTTACCGGGTCGATAACCCTGCTGGGGGCCTCGCTTCCGAAGTATAACGGTTTCATCCTGATTATTGGTCCCCTGGTGGCAGTCGGCCTTTGGTATCTTTTAAACCGGACCAGGCTAGGGAAAATCTGCCGGGCCACCGCAACCGACAGGGAGATGGTGGATGCCCTGGGTATTGACAGCACACGGGTTTTCTCCGCTGTTTTCGCCCTGGGCGGCTGGCTGGCCGGCCTCAGTGGGGCGTTGATTGCTCCTATGGTAAATATCACTTTGGGAATGGACGTCAATATAATCATCAGCGCGTTTTTAGTGGTGGTAATCGGTGGACTCGGCAATATCTGGGGCGCCCTGATCAGTTCTCTGATTCTGGGGGTGGGAGAGGCCATGGGGGTTCTTTTCCTGCCTCAAAGGTCCATTGTGCTGCCCTTTTTAATTACAGCCGTTGTGCTGATTCTTAGGCCCAGCGGGTTGCTTAAATCAGAATGGTAAAGTGGGGAAAGTGTTATGCTTTCTTTTTCGGGAAAGATAGGTTTCTTAAATGAGAATTCGCTTGCGGCGCTGGTTTTGCTGGCGCTTATAGCTTTTTGTCTGATTCTCCCTTTCTTGGCGCCTCTCTATTATGTTTATTTGGCCTCATCAATCCTGGTAACGGCCTTGCTGGCCAGTAGTTTAAATTTTGTGCTGGGATATGGAGGGCTGATGCAATTGCATCAAGCCGTCTTTTACGGTGTGGGCGCCTATGCGGTAGCTATACTGGCAAGCAAGACCGCCCTTCCTTTTTGGACCAGCTTTTTAGCGGGACCGCTGGCGGCGGCCGCGGCCGCCCTGGTAATCGGCTGGTTTTGTGTACGCCTGCGGGGCCTTTACTTTGGCATGCTGACCCTGGCCCTGGGCCAGCTGGTTTGGGCTGTTGTTTACCGGTGGTATAATTTTACCGGCGGAGATGACGGGATCCACGGAATACCCGTACCGGACTGGCTTTCTTCCATAAATAGTACATACTATTTTATTTTTGTGGTATGCGCCCTGGCTCTGACTGCGCTGTATTTAATTATAAAGTCCCCCTTCGGGCTTACGCTTCAGGCCGTTAGGGACAACCCGGTCAGAAGCGAAAGCGTCGGCATTGACAACAAAAAGCTCCAGCTGGCCGCCTTTGTGCTGTCGGGTTTTTTTGCCGGGTTGGCCGGTGTACTGTTTTTAGTGCTGGAACGCTCGGTTTCACCGGCCCTTCTCTTTTGGAACAAATCGGCGGAAATACTGATCATGTGTCTCCTTGGGGGTATGTATACATTTTTCGGCCCTGTTCTGGGGGCGGCAGTAATTGTTATTCTGGCGACCATAACCGGCATGTACACCGAATACTGGCTGATGGTTCTGGGATCAATCCTTCTTGTGGTGGTTCTCTTTATCCCCCAGGGAATTTTAGGCTTTGCCGGTGATCTTTGGGCCAAAAAAACGGGTAAAGGAGCTCGGGAGATAAATGCTAGCAATCGAGTCAGTGGCTAAATCATTCGAGGGTTTTCAGGCCGTAGCCTGGGCCGGTTTGACCGTGGAAAAAGGCAAGATCACAGCGGTGATCGGTCCTAACGGAGCGGGGAAAACAACCTTGTTCAACCTGATTACCGGACATTTAAAGCCTGATAGCGGCAGTATTAAATTTCAAGGAAAAGAAATCGCCGGACTGGCTCCGCATAAAATATGCCGCCTGGGAGTTGCCCGTTCATTTCAGTTGATCAATGTATTCAACCGGCTGACTGTATTTGAAAACGTGCAGGTAGCTTGTCTTTCGCAAATAGGTAAGACCTGGAACATGATCCGGCCCGCAAAGAACATGGCCTTTTCGGAAACCATGTCGCTTCTGGAAAGAGTGGGCCTGGAGGCATATGCAGAAGAG
>CBEULQ010000327.1:0-4002 GCA_965543975.1 uncultured Desulfocucumis sp.
ACCTGTTACAGGTACTGTCAATTATTTCTTGACTAAATTGACAACAAGACAGCATTCAGCCAGTGCCGCAACTTCCGGATCGTGTGTAACTGTGATATAGATTTCTCAGTCGCAGGAAAAATTTAAAAAAATAATTGACAGTACCTGTAACAGGTAATAAAATGATATTGAGAATAACTCTCATTTGTTTTTTGGCAGTTTAATGATAATAAGTTTCATTATCATATGTCCAAAAGCATAATAATTAATCAGTTGGTTTGATTTTGTTAATGTTTAAAACTATTTGCAAACTTTAATAAAGGAGGTGACTGAAATATGACACTGGATCGGGTAAAGAGGGGACAGTTTTTTAAAATTTCTTCCATACCCAACGAGTTGGTACGTGCCCAGGCTATCCGCTTCGGTATCGCCGAGGGAGAAGTGGTGACTTGTGAGGAAGTGGTGCCTGCGGGCCCAATTGTCATCCGAAAGAATAAGCAGCAGTTAGCCTTTGGGCGAGGGCTGGCCAGGCAGATTGATGTAGTATTAACTTAAAACCAATGGAATAATTTTTTAATCATTTAGTTAAATCTTAATAAGGAAGTGATGTGCAGATGGCACATTGTCACGGCCCTGTTGGGCTGAAAAACATACCTGAAGGAGCAAGGAAAATCGTACTGGCCGGAAACCCAAACACGGGCAAATCGGTATTTTTTAACTATTTCACCGGGCTTTATGTGGATGTTTCCAACTATCCCGGCACTACCCTGGAGATATCCCACGGCCGTTTTGGTTCTGACGTTATTATAGATACCCCCGGGGTGTACGGCATCTCCTCCTTTAACGATGAGGAGCGTATTGCCCGGGATATAATCCTGTCTGCCGACATGGTGATAAACGTTGTAGACGCCGTTCACCTGGAAAGGGACCTTTTTTTAACCCAGCAGATCATCGATACCGGCGTGCCGGTAATAGTGGCAATAAATATGATGGACGAGGCCGAACGGCACGGATTGAATATAGACGTAGACCTTTTAAGCGACCTTTTAGGCGTACCTGTGATGCCTACGGTGGCGGTGCAGAAAAAGGGGTTTAATGAATTAAAAGGGCAGCTTGCCAACGCCAAATCCGGACATATGACCCCGGGGCTGGAGCCCCTCATGGGACAACTGGTTAACCGGGTGGGCAGCCTGGGTGAAGCGCTACTGGTGCTGGAAGGCGACCCGGTGGTGGCTGAACGCCATGGTCTGAAACCTGAAAACCACCGGGAGGAAATCTATCTGAAGCGGCGGGAGCGGGTCAACGACGTTGTAAAGCATGTCCTTAAGGAAAGTTCAAAATCGGCTTCCTTCGGCAGCCTCCTGGGTCGCTGGATGCTCAAGCCTGTTACCGGTATACCCATCCTGGCCCTGGCCCTTTACGCCATGTACAAGGCCATCGGTGTGTTTGTCGCCGGGACGGTGGTAGGTGTCACCGAGGAGACCATCATGCTGGGAATGTATGAACCTGCGGTACGGGGCATTATCGGCCAGTTTATACCGGAAGAATCGGCCTTTGGTACCATTCTGATCGGAGAATTCGGACTTTTGACCATGACCGTTACTTACGTTCTGGGTCTATTGATGCCTCTTGTTGTTGGTTTCTATTTCTTTCTTTCCCTTTTTGAGGATTCCGGCTACCTTCCCAGGATCGCCACTCTGGTAGACCGCTTATTGACAGGAATAGGTTTGAATGGCCGGGGGGTCATTCCATTGATCCTTGGTTTCGGCTGCGTAACCATGGCCACTATCACCACCAGGCTTCTGGCCTCCGACCGGGAGCGCAAAATTGCCGTTCTCCTGTTGGGGCTGACCATCCCTTGTTCCGCCCAGTTGGGGGTAATCGCCGGAATGCTTGCCGCAGTCGGTGGATGGTATGTCGCCTTATATGTATTGGTTATCTTTACGGTTCTGGTTATGATCGGCACGATACTGAACGCCCTGCTGCCCGGCAAGTCCTCTGATTTACTGATCGACCTGCCGCCGCTACGGCTGCCCAGGCTGGATAACGTACTGAAAAAGACCGGAACCAAATCCTATAATTTTTTGAAAGAAGCATTTCCCCTGTTTGCTTTGGGCGCCCTCATCATCAGCGTTTTTCAGGTTACCGGCGTTCTGGAATTTTTACAGGACCTGCTGGCGCCCCTCACCGTGGGCTGGCTGAAGCTGCCCAAGGAAGCATCCACTGCTTTCATCATGGGTATCGTACGGCGGGATTTCGGGGCGGCAGGCCTCAGCGACATGGCCCTCATGCCGGCGCAAACCACTGTGGCACTGATTACCATCACTCTTTTCGTTCCTTGCATTGCTTCTATCCTGATTCTTTTTAAGGAGCGTTCCAAGAAGGAGGCGGCAATGATCTGGGCTGCCAGTTGGGTGGTTGCCTTCCTGGTGGGCGGTATCGTTTCTCAATTACACAGCGCCTTCGGTGGAGACAGCAATTCTGTTGGAACTCTGTTTGTTATACTGACATTCATTGGGATGACCCTGGCAACTGTTGTCGCCAGTTACCTGATTAAGAGGAGCAAGGCCCAGGGGGTTGCAGGATAGAGAGCGCAGTTTCATGATAAGTACTTAAAAAAATGCTCAAGGAAGTTGCCTTGAGCATTTTTTATAGCTTAAACAATCTCATCTTCATTATGTGATTTTAAAGCTTTTACCATCATTTCCGTAATTTCAGGCATAATAGTCTGTCCTTCAGGTTTTCTGTCTATCCCATAAACAAATTTGGGGAAATTCAAAGGTTTTTGTATGGCCCAGATTTCATTATGCTTTTCAGGCGGTAAAATCTTTACCGGGTTGCCAACAGCAACCCAACCTATGGGAACGGTTTTATTCTCCGGCAAAATTGTCTTAATATGAACAACACCATTAATTCTCACTTCAGACCCTTTACATAATTTTGCTCCGTGAAATATAGATGCACCTGTAGCTATAAAAACGTTATCTTCAACTGTACATCCAACCAGATGAGCATTAGGACCTACCAGTACATTATCGCCAATTTTTAAGGAATGATTAATAGTGCTTCTTAGAACTGCATTTTCCAGGACAACACAATTATCACCGATTTCAATAAATCCTCCTTCAGCGATTACTGAAGCGCCGAACATTATTCTGGCATTTTTACCAATTCTTACTTCGCCGCAGACTGTAGCAGTAGGAGCGATATATGCGCTTTCGTCTATTATGGGAGATTTTCCTAAATGTTTTATTATCATTTAAATACCCCCGATATGCAATGAATGCAAGCCTGACCCTTAGAAATGTTTAACAAGATCCTCCAATGTTTCTCTTCTTCTAATTAATTTGTAAGTTCCATCGGAACATATAAGCACCTCTGCCGGTCTCAATCTGCAATTATAATTTGAACTCATTGAAAAACCATAAGCTCCGGCGCAACAAACTACAATAATGTCACCTTCTTCCGCCTTGGTTAGCAGTCTGTCTCTGGCGATTATATCTCCGCTTTCACAGATATTTCCCACTATGTTTACCAGTTCTTTTTCAGCGTTATCACTCTTATTATGTTTAATTATTTTGACCTCGTGATAGGAATCATACAATACCGGTCTTATGAGAACATTAAAACCCAGATCGGTTCCCACATATTTTTTGCCGTAATTATATTTGACTGCATTAACCCTTCCAAATAAAAAACCGCTTTCTGCCACAATATATCTACCAGGCTCAATTTTAAAAGTGATATTTTTGTTGTCGTATTCCCTGGAAAAGGACTCTATTAAATTCATCAGTTTTGCCGAGAGTTGGGTTAAATTCAGTTTTTCCTCGTTGCCATTGTAAGGTATGCCAAAACCTCCACCGAAATCTATAAAGGATAAGCCTGGAAATTCCCTGGCAATTTCCAGTAGATTCATACATCCTTCAATATAGTTGTCTTCTTCTAATATAAATGATCCGATATGCTGGTTGATTCCCACCAACTCGAGGGAATATTCTTTTAATATTTCTTTTACATCATTTA
>CBEULQ010000328.1:0-3994 GCA_965543975.1 uncultured Desulfocucumis sp.
GGATAATAATTCTTGATGCCGCCGGATGGTGTAACCCCACCGTAACAGCAAAAATCAACATATTCGTTTGGATCATTATACTGGGGGCGCACACGGACGTAGGCGTGCTCCCAGTGAAAATCGGGGCCTATAACCGGAATGTCGGCCTGGTAGTGACCGCCGTAAAAGGTATTGTTTATTTTTATCACCGGCGAATCAATGTCGTACAATTTTATTGAATCACTTTTAACCCATATTACTTTTGGCTTGTCGTTAAATGTTGAATCACCGGGAATCTTTGTCTCTTCGCAGGCGCTGCGGTAATAATCGGCACTGGAATAATAAACCTGATTATCGATTTTCCAGATGGCGTACAGCACAGTATGATCGCTTTGCTTTTCAATTGAAAAGTGGTGCCCGTCATAGTAGCGACTGTCACTGCAATCCGGTATGTCGCAGCCTTCTTGATTTTTGCCAGGGGTGAAACCCGACTGACCGGCTTTTACCGTAACGTTGTCGGATGGAGTTTCTTTGTTGTTGAAATAAATATCCTCCGGTGTGTCGTTGATAACGCAAATCACTTTTATGTTTGCCATACCACATTCTCCTTCTTTTTTTATAGTTAATTACAACTTCCTAATTTTAATTCTAATGCCTGCTACCTTAAATTTAAGAGAAGGTAACCTTAACTGAGCCTTAAATCTACCTTAAATCCACCTTAAATCTGCAACTTTTTTCTCATGCCGCCTACGCTATCCAAAAAAAAAGAAAGTTGCGACGGAGAAGAATCTGAAGAATCCATATGCTACGTAAAAAGCGCATCTGATAATTCCGATTAGCTATTATATACGAAAACGCACTCACTTGAAATCAGGCTAAGTATTGAAAAAGTATGGCCGGTTCAATAAAAAGCGTCACCTTTAAAAGAAAACCCGGCCGTTGTCCAGGCCTTTGCGCCGGTGGAAACCTGAACTTAATTTTTCAAGACAAAAAAAAAGCCGGTGCACCCCGGGCCACCAGCCCCTCTTCGAATAGTTATTTTTAACTTTACCATCTAGATCACGCCCAGTTCCCGGCCCCGGGCCACCGCCTGAGTGCGGTTCCTGACGTCCAGCTTGCCGTATATGTTGAAGCTATGATATTTTACAGTACTCAATTTCAGGGACAGCCTTTCGGCTATCTCCGCATTGGTCAGTTCCAGGGCCATCATGCGCAGCACCTGGATTTCCCTCCTGGTAAGCCACTGCCCCGGAGACAGTCCGTTTGAGCCTGGCTGCACCGCCGGCTGGCGTATTCCCCGCACCGTGGCGTCCTTTTTGGCCAACCGGATCAATTCCCGCACGTACTGCGGTGAAACGCTCCCGGTGCTGTCCGTCTCCTGTTTTGACCGCTCCCTTGAATATCTGCCGAGCAGTTCTAACATGGGCATTCCTTCGTCGATAAACCGGCGCAGGTAGCCGTTTTCCTCGCCCAGGGCCAGGGACTTGCCCAGGGCTTCCAGGGCTTTGCCCGTTTCTCCCTTTGCCTGCCAGCCAATGGCCAGCAGGTTTGCTATCTCTATGCTGCCGGCCAGCCTTTTCTCCCCTTCGGCGAAAGCCTCCAGAGCGGTCAGCAGCAGCAGCGCCTCATCCCAACGCTGCTTGGCCATCAGCACCCGGGCCAGGGTTATCTGTCCGTACTCGCCGGCAGCACTGGGACGGTGGTGCATGATCAGGCTGTTGTCCCGCTGCCACCGCTCCACAGCCTCCCCGTCCCCCTGTTCCAGGTAAAGGCGCGTTTTTAAAGCGGCCAGAACGGGCAGCCACTGCGGCTGGTTTAATTGCAGGATATTTTTTTCTCCTTCCGTTACCACCCTGACCGCCTCCTCCAGGCTGCCCTGTGCCCTGTAAATCTTGGCCAGGGTAAACCAGCCCGGGACCAGTGCGCCCGGGTTCTCCGCATCATTCGCCTCGGCCATTCCCCGGACCAGCGCCTTAACCGCCCGGTCCAAATGGTTTTGTTCATAATAGAACTCTGCCTGGCACACCGGAATGTAGCCGTTGAATGAATACGGTATGTTATATTTCCCCATTTCCGAGTCAAGGTCTCTTCCCATGAGATCGGCCTTTATTTTTAAATGGCCGTAAAAGCCGAAGAAACCTCCCAGGAGGCTGGGCTCCTCGTTACTAAAAATCGGCGGCTTTATCAGAAAGTAGCTGTTACCACCGGTATAACGGTGGGCTTCCCTGAACAGGCGTACAATTTCGTTGGCGTCTTTATGACGGCTTGCCATATAACCCTTTATAACAGCTATTTCCCCGGCCATCCGGTTTAACCGGGTCTGGTCGGCCTGTTTTTCTCTTTCTTACCGGTATGCCGTCTCCGCCCTTAGCAGCCACAGCTCAACCAGTTCAGGTTGTTCTGCCAAAACCCCCGTCCAGGCATAAATCAGGCACAACATGACGTTTTGGCTAACCAGGGTATCGGGCAAGTACTTCAACCAGGCTTGAAGGATAGCGGTTTCTCTTTTGTTTAATAACTCGGGGGCATGCAGCTCGATCAGAGAGGCTGCCCGGCCGAAATCTTCCCCCTTCAGGCAGTGTTTTACGGCCTCTGTTGCAAAACCGTTGTTTTCGTACCATTCTGCGGCCTTCCGGTGAAGGCCGGAAAGTAGTGAAGGCCTTTTTTCCCGCAGCCTGTCTTGTAGAAACCCGGTAAAAAGGTGGTGATAACGGTACCACCGCCCTTCCTGATCCAGGCGGAAAACAAAGGCGTTGGTGGCCGCCAGTTCGTACAGCACCCCGGCGCTGCCGGTCCCGCCTGTCACTGCGTCGCACAGCAGCCCGCAAAGGCGGTCGGGTATAGAAGTTCTCATGAGGAACTCCTGCCAGGCCGTCGGCCACTTTTCAAACACCTCTTCTGCAAGGTAAGTGGCAATATAGCGGTTTTCCCCGCTAATACCGGCAATTACCCTTGATATATCCGTGCCCCCCTGCATAGACAGGGCGGCCAATTGCAGGCCGGCCGCCCAGCCCTCGGTGCGGGCTTCCAATTGCTTTACCTGCTCTCCGGTGAGGTGAATGCCCTGCTGTTGGTAAAGCGCCCCCACTTCGACCGGGCCAAACCGCAGATCCCGGGCGTCCAGTTCCGTCAATTGCCCCCTGGTCCTGAGCCGGGTCAGGGGAAAAGGCGGTTCTATACGGCTGGAGAGCGCCAGGTGCATATTGGCGGGCATGTATTCGATAAAATAGGAGAGGCTTTGGTGAATCCGGGACTCCTGGATGAGGTGATAGTCGTCCATTACCAGGATCAAATTACCGGGAAAGGCGCTGAGATTATCTATTAGCAAGGCCATGACCCTGTCCAGGCCCGAAGGAGCGGATGAATGCAGTGCAGGCATTATTTTTCCCGTCCCCGGCTGGACGGTTTCCAGGGCGGCCAGCATATAGCTGTAAAACCGGACCGGGTCGTTGTCGGACGCGTCCAGGGAAACCCAGCAGAAGGGCAGTTCTCTACGCCGTACCCACTCCGCCAGTACGGTGGACTTGCCGAAACCTGCGGGGGCAACCACCAGGGTCAGCCTGCCCTCCAGGCCCCGGTTCAGCTTTTCAGTCAGCTGTGGCCGGGCCACCAGATTGGACGGGCCCCGGGGTGTGAACAGCTTGGTTTTCAATAACGGCAGCCCGGAAGGGTCAATAGGTCTCCCCCACGGCAAAACTTTTTTCGCCATATTCTTGCGACCTCTTTAAAAACAGAAATGCCGGTGCGTTATGCAGCAAGAGATACATTTTTACATATTCCATCAAATAAAAACAATTTCCTCCATATTAGCCACCTCAAACCAATATAAATTACATATGCAAGCAGGGTTGGTTCTCAAATATTAAATATAAGTAAATCTACCTTAATTTTTCAAATTTTTTTAAATATTTGTCGACAGAGGAAGCTCGCCGGAGCAAAAGAGAAAGCCCCCGCCAGCGGTGAACTGAACCCTGTTTATTGGACACAATTAAAAAGCCCTATCGTAGAATTCTAA
>CBEULQ010000329.1:0-3990 GCA_965543975.1 uncultured Desulfocucumis sp.
TCCCTGGCCTTTTCCCGCAGCACGTCTTCTCCTTTTTCAACAATTTTATAAATTGACAATTTTATCCCCTTTCCCTACATTAAATTTTGCGGATCAATGTCAATAACCGTGGCTATCCCGTTTTGCCTCGCCGGCGGTCCGTTCTGAACAGCCGCTAGTGCCCGGCGCAATACTGAGCCGCTTTTTCCCTTCAATATTATATGGTAGCGATAACGGTCTTTCACCCTTGCCAGTGGTGCAGGAGCCGGACCCATGAACTGCAGGCCGCCCCCTGCCGCCCTCTCTTCCAAAAAAGACAACATTTTATCTGCATAGTATTTGACGGCCATCTCGTCAGTTCCGGTCATTAATATCCTTGCCAGCCGAACAAAGGGTGGATACTGCATAGCCCTGCGAATTCTAATCTCCTGGTTGAAAAATTCATTATAATCATGATTCGCTGCACAGCGAATGGAATAATGTTCGGGAGAAAATGTTTGTACCACTACGTCACCGCCCAGTTCACCCCTTCCGGCCCTGCCGGCCACCTGGGTAATAAGCTGGAAGGTGCGTTCAGCAGACCTGAAATCCGGCATATACAGCGACGTGTCGGCATTAATCACCCCCACCAGGGTAACTCCCGGCAGATCGAGTCCCTTGGCAACCATCTGGGTGCCCAGCAAAATATCGGCTTCCCCTTCCCTGAAAGCACGCAATATTTCACCGTGGGAACCCTTTCGGGTGGTAGTGTCACCGTCCATACGCAAAACTCCGGCTGAAGGAAAAAACAGTCTTATCTCTTCCTCAACTTTTTGAGTGCCGGTGCCGAAATATCCCACATGCCTGCTGCCGCAGTCCGGGCAACCCCCGGGTGCGTTAAGCGAATAATTGCAATAATGACAGCGCAATCTTCCATTGGTGTGATAGGTAAGGGAAATGTCGCAGTGGGGACACTTCATCACCTGCCCGCACTCCCGGCATACCACATAGGTGGAATATCCCCGCCGGTTTAGAAACAAAATTATCTGCTCACCCCGGCCCAGCCTGTCCCTAATGGCTTCCAGCAATTCCCCGCTGAAAATTCCCATATTGCCTGACTTGCCTTCATTGCGCATGTCTACTATCTTCACCCCGGGCAATGGCCTGTCTGCCACCCGGCTGGTCAGGTTCAACAGCCCGTACGGCCCCCCGGACAGAGTTCTTGAATAAGACTCCAGGGACGGGGTGGCGCTCCCTAAAAGCACCAGGGAGCCGAACCCGGCTGCCAGCTTCAAAGCCACGTCCCTGGCGTGATAGCGTGGGGTTTCCTCCTGTTTGTAAGAAGGTTCATGCTCTTCATCCAGAATAAAAAGGCCGGGGTTGTTCAAAGGGGCGAAGACGGCGGATCGGGTCCCCAGTACCACCGGGGCCACCCCGCAGCGTATGCGGTTCCATTCATCATATCTTTCCCCCTCGGAAAGCCGGCTATGTAGCACCGCAACCCTCTCTCCGAAGCGCGACTTAAATATTGAGACCATCTGCGGAGTAAGGGATATTTCCGGTACCATTATCACCGCCTGGCGGCCTACCGCCAGATTTTTTTCAATTGCATTTATATACACCTCGGTTTTGCCGCTGCCAGTTATGCCATGCAGGAGCAGCACTTTAGGACCTTGTTCCGAGATGGTGCAGGCTATCTCTTCAAGAGCCGCCGACTGTTCCCGGTTCAAACGCAGCGGCGTCCCGGGCGCAAGCTTAACCAGCGGATAGGGGTCCCGCCTCACCTCCTGCTCCTCGGTACGCAGCAACCCCCGGGCAACCAGCATATCTACTACTCCGGTCCCGGAACCGGCAGCCAGGGCCAATTCCTTTTTGGACATGCCGGGCATGGCCGCCGCAGCCTCCCATACTTTTTCCTGTTTGGGCGCCCTGGTGAAATCAGGTTTGCCTCCCGGAGGAAGTACGGGATAATAGCACTTTACCGTGCGTACACCATTACCCTGAATACCCGGCCAAATAATAGCCTGAAGAGCCGCCACCACCGAGCATAGATAATATCCGGCCATCCAACGGGCCAGGGATAGCTGCTCCGGGGTAAAAACCGGCCCTTCGTTCAACACTTTCGCTATCTCTTTTATCTCTTTAATTTCCGGCGGCGGGGTGTCAAAACCAATAACGTATCCGGCCACCTGTTTCCTTCCAAAGGGAACCATCACCCTGCTTCCCTGACGGACCAGGTTTTTATATTTATCCGGAACTGCATAATGGAAGCCCTCATCCATTTTTTTCAGCGGGACATCCACAATAACCCTTGCTAATTCGGTTGATTCCACTTAAATCACCGCCGTTATTTATACAGGACAATTATACCAGAACTGCTCTGCGGGATAAAGGGCCGCCACTTCAGGCATGGGTGGAAGTAAAACGTATTGCCATATTGATTTTTATCGTTTAGAATATTTTAAACGATAAAAACATTTAACAACAAGGGAGTGTCAACATTGGATCAAAAGCTGCAGTCCGCCCGGAACCGGCTGGTGGAAGCCCTGGGAAGCCAGAGCTCTTTCTGGGGACTGGGTAAGATAACGGGGCAGCTATACGCCGCTTTATATCTCTCAGAAGAACCGTTAAGCCTGGCTGAACTTGCCGAATCCCTGGGAGTCACCAAAGGAAACGTTAGCATTGCCATACGCTCCCTGGAGCAACTGGGTATGGTAAGACGCAGCATTAGACCGGGTGACCGGAGGGTTTTCTTCGAGGCCGAAAGCGACTTCTGGCTAATTGCACGCCGGGTGCTGGAGCGGCGGCAGAAGCCTGAATTCGACATATCCTTTAAAATGGTAGATGACAGCCTGCGGCACGTTCAACAGTCACCGCCGGGGCCGGAACGTGATTTTATGCAAAAGCGGCTGGAGGTAATGATTAATTTTTATAAAGAGCTGGATCAGATAGTGGAAATCATCCTGCGCATGGACCCAGCCCACCTGGCCGGTTTGCTGCGGATTCTGCACGGCGCAGACATTGATGATGAATGAGAGGGATGAATATGAAAGTTGTGGTTACCGGAGGCACCGGGTTTATCGGCAGGTACCTGACGGAATCAATGCTTTCCCTGGGACATACCGTAATTGTGCTAACCCGGTCACACAATCCCCGGCTGCCCGGGGGAGCCATTTCTGCTTTCTGGACCGGGGGAGAATGCAGGAGTGCGGCGGGCCATATCCCGCCGGGACGCAGTACGGAAGCGGCAGATTCTTCCCCGGAAGGTGTTCCGGGGTGGTGGAATGTCCTCGACGGCGCAGACGCGGTGGTTAACCTGGCTGGTGAGCCGATTGCAGCCAGGCGTTGGAACACTTCTCAAAAGGAACGGATATTACAAAGCAGGGTACTGAGCACCCGCACATTGATAGATGCTCTAAGCAGGGTTAAGCAAAAGCCCCGGGTGTTGGTCAGCGGCTCGGCGGTGGGCTACTACGGCCCCCGCTGCGATGAGGAAGTAACCGAGTCCGACGGCCCCGGACGGGATTTCTTAAGCAGCGTCTGTATGGCCTGGGAAGAAAACGCCCTGTTGGCAGATAAACTGGGGATAAGGGTTGTGTTGCTGCGTACGGGTTTAGTGCTGGGAGCGGATGGGGGAGCCCTGCCCCGCCTGCTGCTTCCCTTTCGATTTTTTGCGGGAGGGCCGCTGGGTTCCGGCAAACAGTGGATGCCCTGGATTCATATCGAAGACATGGTGGGAATTATAAATTTTTTAATTAACCAGGATAATGCCAGGGGACCGGTTAACGCCACAGGCCCCATCCCGGTTACAAATTATCATTTCAGCCGGATCATCGGCAGGGTAATCGGCCGCCCGTCCTGGCTGCCGGTTCCCGGAACGTTATTGCGCCTGGTCCTTGGAGAAATGGCCGGTCCTCTGCTGTTATGCGGCCAGAGAGTCGTTCCGGTCAGGGCCTTGGAGTTAGGCTACAGATTCCGCCACAGTGAATTGGAGCCCGCCCTGCGCTCTATCCTTGGAGAGTGATGAAGGAG
>CBEULQ010000330.1:0-3978 GCA_965543975.1 uncultured Desulfocucumis sp.
AAAAGAAACATAAAGGCGGATGCTGCTGCGGCTAAGATAGAGTTTTCAGGAGCCCGAATAGGGGCTCCTTTTTTTATAGTAACAATTGCTACAATTGGTTCAGAGCTGTCTGGCACTGCCTGATACATGTTTCAATTGACTGAAACGCCTGATCCAGCGATAGTTTCGCCGGTCCCGTGGCACCGGCTGACATTGCTTTAATGTCATTTGCCGTAACCTGACAGTGTTGAATGCAGGATTGCAATGATTGTATGGAATGCATTTTATCACCTCCGGCAGATATTTTTACGCAATGCAGATTTTTTATGCAGCCTTTAATAGATGAAAAACCGACATTTGTTTTAGCGGTAGTCCATAAATGATAAGAATATAGCCAGATGCGGGCTTTTGTGGTAATATTTATTTCGTAGGATGGTTATCATCAATCAATTAATTCTGTAGAATGGCAGTATGGTAGGGGGGATAAAATGAGAGTGGCTTGACTCCGCACCCCTTTGGGGTGCTTTGTGCTTTTTTGGGGATTTTTGTAGCATACAGGGTAATATAATTACGAACAAGGCGAACGGAGGATTATTTAAATGATTGTGGTCATGCAGCATGGAGCCGGTGAGGCAGAAATAAATGAAGTTCTGAAGAAGTTAGAGAAATTAGGATTTCAAATTCATCTTTCGCAGGGCGTGGAAAGAACCATTATAGGCGCCATAGGGGATAAAACCAGGCTGGAAAGAGAAGGGCTGGAGGTTATGCCCGGGGTGGAGAAAGTCGTGTCCATACTCCAACCCTATAAACTGGCGGGAAGAGCTTTTAAACAGGAAGATACCGTGATAAAGGTCGGGAATATAACCATCGGGGGAGATACCATACAGGTTATGGCCGGACCCTGTGCGGTTGAGAGCCGGGAGCAGCTTCTGGAGGCTGCCGTCGCCGTTAAGGAGGCCGGGGCAACCATGCTCAGGGGAGGTGCCTATAAACCCAGAACATCTCCCTATTCCTTCCAGGGGATGGAGGAAGAAGGGCTGCAACTGCTTGCCGAAGCCAGGGATAAAACCGGGCTATATATTGTTACCGAGGTGATGGATTCCAAAACACTGCCCTTAGTGGCGGAGTACGCCGATATACTTCAGATAGGGACCAGGAATATGCAGAACTTCTACCTGTTGAAGGAGGTTTCTGCGATAAACAAACCTATTCTATTGAAAAGGGGCATTTCCGCCACCATAGAGGAATGGCTGATGGCCGCCGAATACATTATGGCCGGCGGTAACCATCAGGTGATACTTTGCGAGAGGGGTATCCGCAGCTACGACACTTATACAAGAAATACCCTGGATCTGACTGCCATACCGGTTATAAAAACCCTTAGCCATCTGCCGGTGATAGTAGATCCCAGCCACGCCATCGGAAAGCGGCAGTATGTGCCTACCATGTCCAGGGCGGCGGTGGTGGCGGGGGCCGATGGTCTTCTGATTGAGGTTCATCCAAACCCTGCGGAGGCGCTGTGTGACGGGCCGCAATCGCTGACACCGGAGAATTTCAGCCAGCTGATGAATGATTTGAAGGGATTTGCGGCGCTGATGAATAGAAAAATATAGCTTTGACAATACGGAGAAATCACATGACGGATATATATAATAAAAGGCCGCTTTTCAAACGGGTGGCCATTATAGGGGTCGGGCTCATCGGCGGTTCGCTGGGCCTGGCTATAAAAAGAAAAGAGCTGGCCGGGGAAGTGGCGGGCATAGGCCGCAACCGGTCAGCCCTGGCCCAGGCGGTGGAATGCGGCGCCATTGATACTATGAGCGTTAAACCCGAATTTGTCGGGGGAGCCGACCTGGTGGTTATAGCCACTCCGGTGGGGGCTACGGCGGCGGTTTTAAAAACCGTCGCCGCCCATATTTCCCCCGGCACACTGCTTACAGATGTGGGAAGCACAAAGACCTGTGTTTTGGCTGAGGTTAAAAAAGTGCTTCCGGAGCATTCCATCTTTATCGGAGGTCATCCCATGGCCGGTTCGGAGAGGGCCGGCATAAACGGGGCCGATCCCTACCTTTTCGAAAATGCATTTTATATTATTACCCCCGGTGAAGACGCCCCGGAAGAAAAAATCAATCTTATCAAGGCATTGGTGGAGGGTATCGGAGCCAAGCCGGTAATCATGCCTCCGGAAAAACATGACTTGTCTGTGGCTGCTGTGAGTCACTTGCCCCACATTGTGGCAGCCTCACTGGTTAATTTTCTCTATAATTTACCCGAGGGGGAGCAGATATCCCCGCTGGCCGCCGGTGGATTCAGGGATACCACCAGAATTGCCGCAGGGGACCCGGAGATGTGGAGGGATATTTTTCTTACCAATGGTGAGGCGGTTTTAAAAATGCTGGGGGAATACCGGACAATGCTGGAGAAATTTACAACCGCCATATCAGACTGTGACGGGGATGAGATATACAGGCTGCTGGAACGGGCCAGAGAATTAAAAATGGGCATGCCGGCCAAAACCAAGGGCTACCTTCCGGCGTTGTGGGAAATAGCAGTAGCGGTTCCGGACAGGCCGGGAATGATAGCCGACATTGCCGGTTTTCTGGGCGGAGAAGGGATAAACATCGCCGATATAGAAATAATGCGGGTCAGAGAGGGCGAAGGAGGAACCATAAGGCTGGGATTTGCCTCCGAGGATGAGCAGGTTAAAGCGGTTGACGTGCTTCGGCATGAAGGATATGTTGCCATTAAAAGATAAGGGAGTGTTCGGCATCAAACAGGTAATTAACCCTCCGAAAGCATTGACGGGGTCTGTAAAAGTGCCCGGGGATAAATCAATTTCTCACCGGGCGGTCATGCTGGGAGCACTGGCGGAAGGAGACACCCGGATTGAGAATTTTTTACCCGGTGAGGACTGCGTTTCAACGGTGAATTGTTTCAAAGCCATGGGTATAGAATTTACGGTGGAAGACGGCGGTACTGTGGTGACGGTGCACGGCAGGGGCCTGCGGGGGCTTAAGGAACCATCATCGGTTCTGGACGCGGGTAATTCCGGCACAAGCATGCGCCTGCTACTGGGTATACTGGCCGGACAGCCCTTTTTCAGCGTAATAACCGGTGACGGCTCGTTGGTTAGAAGGCCAATGGCTAGGGTAACCGGCCTGCTGTCCAAAATGGGGGCCGATATATGGGGTAGGCAGGGGGCCAACTATGCACCCCTGGCTGTTAAAGGCGGCAAATTAAAGGGGGCTTCCATAAATTCACCCGTGGCCAGCGCCCAGGTAAAATCAGCGGTGCTTTTGGCCGGTCTTTTTGCCGATGGTGAAACCACTCTGGTGGAGCCTGCCCTCTCCAGGGACCATACGGAAAGGATGCTGGAGCATTTCGGGACGGAGGTGACCCGCCGGGGAACTGAGGTTACCGTTAAGGGAGAACCCCTATTGAAGGGCTGCCATATAATGGTTCCGGGGGATATATCATCGGCGGCCTTTATTATTGTAGCTGCGTCCATTGTGCCCGGTTCTGACGTAACCATCACCGGGGTCGGCGTAAATCCCACCCGTGACGGTATACTGGAAGTGCTAAGGGAGATGGGCGCGGACATAGCAGTGTTTAACAATAAAATCGTAAACGGAGAGCCTGTGGCGGATATAAGGGTACGGTACGCACCCCTAAGAGGCGTGGAAATCGGCGGTAACATGATACCCCGCCTGATTGACGAAATACCGGTGCTGGCGGTGGCGGCGGCAACCGCCGATGGTGAAACGGTAATAAAGGATGCAGCGGAACTAAAGGTAAAGGAAACAAACCGCATACGGTCCGTGGTGGAGGAACTGGGCAAATTAGGCGCAGATATCAAAGAACAGCCGGACGGTATGACTATCAGAGGTGGACGCTTGCAAGGAGCGGCCTGCAACAGCAAAGGCGATCACCGCATAGCAATGTCCGCGGCTGTAGCCGGTCTTGTTGCCGGGGGGCATACTGTTATTGAGTAAGCGGAGT
>CBEULQ010000331.1:0-3965 GCA_965543975.1 uncultured Desulfocucumis sp.
GTGCTTCTGTTATCGACCTGCTTACAGTAAGAGCCAACAGAAGCACCCCTATGATTACCCTGATTATCCTGTCGCTGTTACCCAGGTTCTTTTTAAGATCAAGGTCCATTTACATTGTTTCACTCCTTACCATCCGCCAGTTCAAAAACCATAACCATAATTATTGTTTATATTCTCAAACAGGCAGGCCTGCTTTACTATACCGGAATTAGTAATACCCTATCGATAGAAATCCTATGTAAAACAGGTGGCTGTCAGAATGGCAGCAAATTCATCTTTTCCAGCCAGTGTAAAGACATCATGACCATTATTCCCAAACCTACCGTAGCCATTATGTTCCGGCTCTTGTAAGCGATAAACGATGCCACCAGCCCCGCCAACAGGTAGTGGTTCTGCGGCGAAAAATCCAGTTGTCCCTTCGGCAGCAGCAAACTTGGTAAAATTAAGGCAGTTAAGACAGCCGTAGGAATGTGCCTTAACCATCCCTCTATAAAAGGCGGGATTCCTGTGTGGCGGAACAGAAACAAACAGCCAAACCTGGTAAGGTAAGTAACGATTGCCATACCGACAATTATCCATATTATTTCACTTCTCACAAGAATCCTCCCTTTCCTTCCTATCTATAATTGAACCCAAAATGCTGGGAATTAAACAGGCAATAATGATATACCATTTACCTGGTAAATAGAGGGCGCCCAATACCGCGGTGATGCCTGCCGCGGCACAGACATACAGACTGGTGCGGTCTACCAGTCTGGGGATCAGCAGCACCAGAAAGGTTGCCGGCATGGCAAAATCCAGCCCCCACTCCAGGGGATCTGCTATTTGGCTTCCCAGTATAACCCCCGCCAAAGTAGAAACTGCCCATGTCACATAAAGAGCGGCACTGGCGCCGAGCTGGTAATGCGGATTATATCCTGATTTAAAAATCCGGTTTGCTGTGATGGCATATGATTCATCCGTCAGCCCAAAGGAAAGCAAAGCCTGAAAAGGTAACGGGAGCTTCAACATGTAAGGGGCAAGTGACGCGCCCATAATAAAATGCCTTAAATTAATCAACAGGGTTGTAAAAACTATCAGGCCCCAGTCCATAACACCGGCCCCCAGCATGGTAATGCTGAAAAATTGCGCGGCGCCGGCAAAAACCAGCAGCGACATTGACATCGTTTCCAATGAAGTAAGCCCTGCGGTTGTTCCCATTACTCCACAGGTAATTCCGAAAGGTATAACTCCCAGCATTACCGGAAGGCTGTCTTTAATGGCCTGGCGCAACTGAATTGAAATGATTACGTTATTCTGCTTTTCGACTAACGTATTTATTTTACTCCCCTCCTGATTTAAGCAATTTTTATTATTTTAGACAGCAGGAAAATAATCGTAAATATCCAATTAATTAATTTTAATAATAAATTGGACATTATACGGGAGTAATACACATATGGATATCTCCAAATATCTTACCGAATCAAAAATTGATCCAAAATCCAGGGATCCATTCTATTTACAGATCGCTAAAATAATTGCCAAAAAAATAACCGACCATACCCTCCCGAAAGGCAGCAAACTCCCGCCGGAACGGGAGTTGGGCAATTTTTTCGGAGTTAGCCGGACAACGGCTATAAATACATACCGCTGGCTGGAGCAAGAGGGCTTAGTAATAACAAAAGTTGGCAGTGGCACCTATGTGGCAGAAACAGCCGCACCCCGGAATGATGCACCCCAGATACCCTGGTCTCAGCTTTTTATACCATACCCTCAAACACCCATGTCATCGTTATTGAAAGAATTGGTTTCCATTTCTCTTTCCAACGAATTAATACCCCTGGCCACCGGCATGCCCGATCCTCAACTTTATCCGGTTGATACCTTTAAGGATTTAATCACCAAATATATCAGCCAGGTGGATCCTTCCGAATTTGGCTACATCGCCACCGAAGGATACCACCCCCTCCGCAATACCATTGCAGAAATGCTTGCCGGCAAAGGCATCAATACATCATCAGACAGGATATTAATACTATCAGGTTCACAGCAGGGTATCTATTTAATCAGCAAAGTACTTTTAGAACAGGGGGACTATGTTGTCGTCCAATCACCCACATATATCGGCGCCATTCAAATTTTTCAGGCCGCAGGCGCCCGTTTGTTGACCATTCCGGTTGAAGACGGATTAAATTTAGAGCTACTGGAAGATTATTTAATTCGTTACAGACCTAAAATGTTTTATATAATACCCACTTACCAAAACCCCACGGGCCGGGTTCTGACTGAAAAGGAGCGTAAGGAATTACTTCATTTGGCCGCCAGACACCGCCTTGTGATAGTCGAGGATGACCCGTACAGCGAACTGTATTACGGTGAAAGACCTCCCCGGCCCATTAAATCTATAGACTCCTTTGATGGCGTAGTATATTTAAGCACATTTTCCAAAACCGTTAACCCCGGACTGCGCACCGGCTACCTGGTAGGGCATCCCGCCTTGATAAACCGGCTGGCTTTGGAGAAACAGTATGTAGACCTTCACAGCAGCGGATTTTCCCAGTGGCTTATAAATTTATTTATTACACATGGGTATTTAGAAGATCATTTATGTGTTGTCAGAAATGAATACAAAAAACGCCGGGACAGCCTTGTTAAAGCCGTTCGGCGTTACCTGGACGAACATGTTATTTTTAATGTGCCTGATGGGGGTTTCTATCTATGGTGCAAAATAAAAAAGCCTGTAACATCGGACAGATTATTGCACGAAGCCACCAGATGCGGAATTTTCTTTGTTCCGGGAAAAGCCTTTTATTCAATTAATGCCGGAGACAACGAGTTTCGCCTATGCTTTGCAACACATTCCGAACCTGTACTGATAGAGGGCATCAATCGTCTGGGAAAGGCATTTGAAATTACTGCTAAAAATAAACAAGTTAAAAATGTTTATCATAACTCATGGAACCCCATCGTTTAAATACACAGCTACGAACCAGTGGCTATATGTTTAGTACAACAACGGACTTTTACATCTGCAATGAAAATACATTAATGCGGTTTCTTATTTCTCTATTCACCTTTCCCTCTACCTCAAGGTACTTTAGATGGGCAATGGCTTCCCCGGTGGCAAACCACTTTTGAGGTGTGGGAAATTGATCCCACGACGGGCAATCTATATCCCAGTTCATTTGTGATGCAATGGTATAAGCATCGCCGCTGCCATTTTCCAGGATGGAAAGGATTTCAACGGTCCTTATTTGATGGTGGTGTTTCAATTCTTTTATTCTTGCCCTATGGTCTTTAATAACTTTCCTGTGCCCGGGTAATACAAGCTCAACATCAAACTGGTAGACTTTATCCAAACTTGCCAGGTATTCATGCAGGGGATCCCCCTCTTCAGTCATGAACAGTGCTATATTAGGCGTTATGTCGTCAAGAATATGATCTCCCGACACCAATATTTTTTTAACGGGGTCATATAGACACATGTGACCTCTGGTATGGCCGGGGGTTTCCACGCACCTGAATTGATAGTCTCCAATTACTATAGTGTCGCCTTCTTCCACCATGCTAAACTCAACATATTTTTTAGAAGCATATTTGTAACCCGGGTGTTTTTCCATTGCGTTTTTAAGTTCCTTTTCGGGAAAACCGTGTACACAAGCGCCCATAAGCACATCATCCCAGGGACCGGTGTAGTTTATAATCTCAGCGTCCGGCCGGCTGCAGTATACCCTGGAGCTATCTGCGGCAAGGGTCGAAACAAGTCCTGAATGGTCCGCGTGCAGATGAGTAATAAAAAAATCAGTTTCCTCCAGGTTTACTTTGAGTTCCTTTAAAGCTGAAAAAATAACGCTTTTACATTCTTCCCGGTTCATCCCCGTATCAATAATCAGGTTCCTGCCCGATGCTTTTATTACATAGGAATTAATTGCTTTGAGGGGATTTTGGGGAAGGGGAACTTCTATCACATAGACACCCGGCAG
>CBEULQ010000332.1:0-3963 GCA_965543975.1 uncultured Desulfocucumis sp.
CCAAAGCCATGCTCCAAAGAGAGGTGTGTCCCCTTACCTTTTATGAAAGGTGTGTCCCCTGACCTCTGAACCACCAGTACGCTCCGCGCTGACCGACTTCGCCTTTCGCGCCATGCTTGTTTTTGAACGGCCTCTGCATATCGCAGAGCATCTACGAAGCCAGCCTTATCTTTCGTTTACACTCAACAGGTGACCCAGTTTGCGCTTCTTGGTGGAAAGGTAAAATTTATTGCTGTCCCCGGGACAGATTTCTATAGGCACCCTGTCCACCACCTTAAGGCCATGCCCTTCCAGGCCCGCTATTTTCCGGGGATTATTGGTAATCAACCTTATTTTCTCAAGCCCCAAGTCCACCAGTATCTGGGCGCCTATGCCGTAATCCCTCAGGTCAGCTGGAAATCCCAGGGCTTCGTTGGCCTCCACCGTATCCTTGCCCAGATCCTGCAAATGGTAGGCTCTTATTTTATTCAACAGCCCTATGCCGCGCCCCTCCTGACGCATGTACAGCAGCACCCCAACACCTTCCCTGCTTATCATATCCATGGCACTGGCCAGTTGGTCGCCGCAATCGCAGCGGGCAGATCCAAAAACATCTCCTGTAAGACACTCCGAGTGTACCCTGACCAGCGGTGCTTCCACGGAATTCAAATCTCCCTTCACCAGGGCAATATGCCCTTTGTTGTCCAGCATACTCTCGTAGGCCACCGCCACAAAATCACCGTATTTGGTTGGCAGCTTGGCGGAATCCACCCGACTGACCAGTTTTTCCTTCCTGCGGCGGTATTGAATCAAATCCGCTATGGTGGCAATCTTTAGCCCGTGTCTCTGGCAAAACTCAATAAGTTCAGGCAATCTGGCCATTGTACCGTCGTCTTTCATAATTTCGCAAATTACCCCAGCCGGGTATAACCCCGCCAGTCTGGTCATGTCCACCACCGCCTCTGTGTGGCCGGCCCTGCGCAAAACTCCACCTTCCTTGGCCCTCAGGGGGAATACGTGGCCCGGGCGGCGCAGGTCTTCCGGATTTGTGGCGGGATCAAGCATAGCCCTTACCGTAGCCGCCCGCTCATGTGCGGAGATACCGGTGGTGGTGTCCTTGTGATCCACGGAAACAGTAAAAGCTGTTCCGTGAGGATCGGTGTTGTTTGAGACCATGGCCGGAAGCTCCAACTGGTCCAGCCTTTTCCCTTCCATGGGCAGGCAGATCAGCCCGCGGCCGTAAGTGGCCATAAAGTTCACCGCTTCCGGTGTGACCTTTTCGGCTGCCATAATCAGGTCGCCCTCGTTTTCCCTGTCCTCATCGTCCACCATGACAACAATTTTACCCTGGCGGATATCCTCCAGCGCTTCTTCGATGGTGTTCAGCTTAAAGTTCATTCACATTTCCTCCCTGTTATGTGTTTGCTGAAAAGCTAATAATTTTCCTTGAGGCCGTTCAAAAACAAACTCATTAAATGAAACCTTTTTCTGCCAAATACTCAACCGTTATGCCCCTGCTCTCCCCGCCGCTCTTGCCGGGAGGAGCCTGTCCCATCAGCCTCTCAATGTATTTGCCAATCAGGTCAGCCTCCAGGTTGACTGTATCACCTGTTTTTTTAAGGCCCAGCGATGTCATATGAGCGGTATGGGGAATTAGTGACACTTGAAAATTTTCGCTGCCGAAATCAACCACCGTAAGGCTGGTTCCATCAACGGCGATGGAACCTTTTTTAACAACATACTTTATAACCTGGGGCGGCGCGGCTATGGTGATTAAAGTGGCAATATCATGTTTTTCCTTGCGTATTATGGTACCCACCCCGTCGATATGCCCGCTTACCAGATGCCCTCCCAGGCGGTCTCCCAATGCCAGGGCTCTTTCTAAATTCACCCTGTCTCCTGTTTTCAACTGTCCCAGGTTTGTTTTGGCCAGAGTTTCGGCCATAACATCGGCCACAAAGGAACTCCTGCCATATTCAACCACCGTAAGACATACCCCGTTAACTGCTATACTGTCCCCCAGCTTTACATCCTTCACCACCAGAGAGGCGTCAACGGACAATTTCGCGGAGTCCGAGCCCCTGGCAATTCCTCTTAACGTACCAAGTTCCTCCACCAGACCGGTGAACATCAGTCATTCACCCCGCTCGCCAAATAACCTTCCACACATATATCTTCCCCGAAGCTCTTCACATTCACCCGCTCAATACGGATGGCTTCGTTCAACAATTCCACCCCGTCGCCGCTCACCGGCCCGGGAGCCGAAACACCACCAATTAACTTCGGGGCTATGAACCAGACAACCTTATCCGCAACCCGCGACTCCAGGAAAGAAGCATGCACCTGTCCTCCACCCTCCACAAGCAAACTGGTAATCTCCATGGAAGCCAGTGCCGACATCAGCGCCGCAATATCAACACGACCATAATTCTTTTGCTGGACAATCACCCGGGCGCCGGCTGCTTCCAGCGCTTTGATCCTTTCCCCGGGAGCCGCAGCGGTGACGGCTATAATTACGGGTGCGCGGGAATCCTGGGTTATAAGCCTTGCATCGGGCGGGGTCCTTGCAGCGCTGTCCAGTACAATCCTTGCCGGATCTCTGCCTTCTCCTCCGGGAAGCCTGGTTGTAAGAGAAGGATTGTCCGCCAGAACCGTGTTGATACCAACCATTATGGCATCATACCGGTCTCTGAGCCGGTGCACGTATTCCCTGGATAAAGCGCCTGTTATCCACCTGGAGTCGCCACTCTTGGTGGCTATTTTTCCATCCAGGGTCATTGCCGCCTTTAATACCACGAATGGGCGGCGGGTTGTTATATATTTTACGAACACCTCGTTAAGATTACGGGCTTCATCCTCCATCAGCCCCCACACGACTTCTATTCCGGATTCTTGCAACCTTTTAAGCCCCTTACCGGCTACCAGTGGATTCGGGTCCGTCATGGCAGCCACCACCCTGGTTATCCCGGCTTCAATAACAGCCTCCGTACAGGGACCTGTTTTACCGTGGTGGCAGCAGGGCTCAAGGGTCACGTATAACGTGGCGCCCCTGGCTTCGCCGCCCGCCTCCCGCAGGGCGTGAATTTCGGCATGGGGGGTACCGGCCCTGGCATGATAGCCCTTCCCAACAATTTTTCCATCCTTGACCACCACAGCACCCACCATTGGGTTCGGAGCTGTGCGGCCCGCCGCCCTGGCGGCAAGTTCCAGGGCCATGCTCATAAATTCCCTGTCCAACATACCACCCTTTTCCAAAAATTAAATATAAAAGCCCCGGGGAAATTCCTCCGGGGCAAAACAAGCTAAGGACATACACCCTTCATTTAAAGAGCAAATGCCCAAACAAACTAACCTTCTCCCATCCAGACTATCACTGTCGGCCCCGGCTTTTGACCGGATCAACCTGTTAAGGTTCGCGGGCTCGGCTTTAACGAATTAAAAGCCCCACCGCCGGTAGGGAATTACACCCGTCCCCGAAGGTATATATATTTTAGAAATATTATAGTTTCATCTAAATAAAGTGTCAAACATTTGTTTAAAGCCTATCCTGGAAACGGCCTCCTAGTAGTCATCCAGAGGCCGTTCAAAAACAAGCATGGCGCGAAAGACGAAGACGGCCAGCGCGGAGCGCACTGGAGGTTCAGAGGTCAGGGGACACACCTCTCTTTGTTGCCTGGCTTTGAAGTCAGAGGAATGTCCCCAATTTGTACTGGACGGCGAGGCTGAGTTAAAGTGCCAGGCGAAAGTTTTAGGAACGGCCTCCTATTGCCCGGCAGAAATCTCCTGTACTTCATATCTATATCCCTCTAGATACTCATAGCAACTCCACAAATATATTACTTCCATTGGAGGAAACTTTATTTTCGGCTTATCCGCAGGGCTCATAATTATATCCATTAATTAATTTATGTATTCCCTGGGAGGAAGAGCAGCTATTTTGACGTAGTGCTCCACGTCGATCATGTGTTTGCTATAAACAGTGGG
>CBEULQ010000333.1:0-3955 GCA_965543975.1 uncultured Desulfocucumis sp.
TATTTTATGAACAAAACAAAGCTGAAAGAAGCTGAAAAGACTTTCTTCATGCAATACCCCGGTGGATTTGCCAATCCTGAAATGATAAAAATTGCCAAAAAGCATAGAGTGGAGAAAATGAACAGAATGGCCTGGGAGAGCTTCGCCATTGATCAGTTTGAGAACCCGGGGAAGATTGTTGACTCCATGGCCAGGGTTATCAGCCAGTCCTCGATGGTTTCCCTTTTTGAAAAGCCCAAATTCAGGGATCTGGTAAAAGCATTAAGTGATAATGAAAAGGGGCTTTTATCCCTTGGACTTAAAGAATTCCTGCACGGGGACCAGGAACCGGGGTTTGAAATGATGTGCGGGCTTTTAAACAAATATAGACTGGCCAAATGGCCGCTGTTAACGATCTGCCCTGTATATTACAGGCCCGGTGTGGAAGTGTTTATCAAGCCCACCACAGTCAAAGGGGTGATAGGGTATTTTGAACTGGAGGGACTCAAATACAGCCCTTCTCCCACCTATGATTTTTACCGGGCTTACCGGGAACAGATTAACCAGATGAAAATGGAAATTGACCCGTCACTGCAAAATGACAATGCTGCTTTCTGTGGTTTTCTCATGATGTCTATTCAGCAATATCGGCCAAATGGAGTTCAGCCTTAAAGGCAGCAGCACCAGCTGGGGGGAGTGGCGCTGCAGAATGTGACTATTTTCACCGAAAAATAATCAAGGGGTTATCGTCTAATGGCGATAACCCCTTAGTTTATAACATCCTTCCATTTTTCCATTAACTAAAAGTCTTTGCATCTGTTTTTTGACTGCTTCGGCGGCTAATTGGCGATCTTTGGTCAATTGTATATGGCTCAGCATTTTGCCGCCGTCTATTGTTGATACCTAAAATGTGCTGGCAAATGAACAGTGTCATATTTTGGTAATATGAATATCCTGTAATAAAAACCTCAAAGGAATGAATAACAAAAATGGCTATGCGACATTACGTATTTTTGGCAACAGACGGTTTTATTGAGCTCCCTCTTGAACCGGATGTCTGCACAGATACTCGCCGGAAGGTTTATGTTTTTGGTTTCGTTGGTGGACTTTTTAGAGTTAACAACAAGGTTATAAACCCTGCACTTAATTGGCAGGACCCTGACAATTGGCCGGCTTTACAAGCGATGAAAGGTACTGCTACGATTCCCTCTCCATTAATTTGGGGTGAAGTAAAGGATCGTATTTATGTAACGTTGATTAATTTGGGCATGAAGGAACGTCCTGACCTTTTGGATTTTCACACGGTTCACATGCATGGAGCCCACGTAGCTACACAGGTGGATGGTTTCCCGGAAACTTCTTTTGGCGTTCCCATATGGAGTATGCTTCCTCCAGACCAGGTTCCGGATTATGCTCCCCCGGTAGCTACCTATTTTTTTGAGCCAGATCATCCTGGAACCTATTTTTACCATTGTCATATTGAAGCTTCTGAACACGTGCAAATGGGAATGTATGGTGCACTAATTATCTATCCATCTAAAAGAAGTCTAAAAATGGCCGGCATTGAACAAAACGAGAAAGGTGTGTGGTTCCTTCACGGGGAAAAGCAACGACAAATTCCAAGGACTGCCACTAACCGGAACTTTGCTTATAATGACATTAATACCTACTTTGACAGCGAATGGGTGATGCTCTTATCCGACATCGATGAAACATGGCATACTGCGGTACTGACCGATGACCCGGATTTTAACGCTGTAAATTATAAACCAAACTTCTGGCTGGTTAACGGTCGGGCTTTCCCTGATACTTTATTACCGCATCCACTGACTGCACCTCCAACAGCCGATCCGAATCTTACTCAAATAGATTATGAATCTTACGTTCACGTAAAAACAGGTGACAAATTCCTTCTTAGAATGATGAACCTGTCGTATCAGGTTGTTCCATGGCATATTCATGGTTGGCATTTCAAAGTCATTGGCAAGGATACTCACGTCAGTCCATTTTTAAAGATTTCCGCCTTGCTAAAAGAAGGGTGGGCCGATAATATACATGGATTAAATGAAATAAGCAATGAGAACTTTACTGTAAAAATCGGGTCTGGCGAATCTTATGACTTGCTTCTAGTTGCCGATGACAAGCGCCCTCAATACCAAAAATATATCCTTAAAGGCCAGGACGGTTTTCCGTCTCTTTGCTCGCAAATGGCAGAACTACAAATCTTTGCTGCCACCCATCCGGAGCTTGTCGATGGATCTCCTATCTTTGACATTCCTACGGAACCTGTCAATTGCCCAAGTCCTAATACGGTCAATTACGTAAATATTTGCGCCGGAACACAAGGCGAGGATAACTTCTTTCCGCAATTTTATCCTGCACATAACCATGATGACTACAAGGTGACTAATGACGGCACCTATCCCGGTGGTCAACTGGTCTTGATGCAAATTGACGCCCCTCCACAAGATAATGACTGCGATGATTGCGATGACAGGGATAACTGCCTTTCGCCTTCCTTACTCACATAGTGAGAATGTGGCAGGGATAAAAGGCAGCCATTCATAAATTGTACGGCTCAAAAAAATTATGGGATGCGGCCCGGGATAAAACGTCGGCCGTGTCCTAAATCCACCAAAAAACCAACAAGGGATTCTCACCTTAAACCGTGAGAATCCCTATAAAAGCCAGCCATAATCTTGTCGGCAGTCGACAATATAATCCACGAACACTGTGCAGCCTTTAATTTTATAGATCAGAAGATACCGCTTGTTGATTAACAGCTTACGGTATTTATTGATGGGCAAAGCGGGATCGGAAAGCCAAGGATTTCGAATCGGAAATTTCTCCAATGATTTTGTACAAACCATAAATTCTTTAATCAGATTTTGAGCCGCTTGCTCACTGACCTGTGCTAAAAACCGGGCATGAGAAACAAGCATTTCACCGGCCTTATCCGATATAACGATTGCATATTTTTTATTTGCGTTTTCCATTGATGACCTCGTTAACTGCTTTTTGCATCATGGATGCTACCTCATCAACAGAATAGCCTTGTTTGCCGTTTAATCTTTCTTCTTCCACGGCTACCAGGATTTCTCTCAATCGCAGCATGCTTTCACGTCTTGCAAATGTTTCAATATCCATAACAACCAAGTCACCCTCACCATTTTTGGTAAGATAGACCGGTTCACCCGATTTTTTACACAACTCCGAAATCTCATTATAATTTTTTCTGATAGCTGCTGACGGCTTTATATTCATCAAACCCACTCCTTTTGTGGCATCATAGTATCCTTATTATATCCTTATTATACTACCATAAATCATTTTGATAAACTGTTGCTAATTAAATAACCGCCCTGCGAACGTTGCCGATGTTACAGCGACGGGAAGCCAGAACTTAGGATCCAGGAGTCAAAATTGTTTTTGCCTGATGGTGCCGGTTGTTTAATTGATGAAAAAAGCCAAGGGCTTCACACCTATAATGTGAGAAGTCCTTGGCTTTTCTGGCGGAGAGACAGGGATTCGAACCCTGGAAACCGCTCATCACAGTTTCGGCCAGATCCTGCTCTGCCGCCTCGGTTATATTAATTAGATGCTTTTTCATGAATACGGCCCCTCAAGTCTGCTATAGCCTCGCGGAACGGGCGGCGTTTTCCGGCACGGCTTTGTTCTTCAGCCTCGTCAAGTTTTTCATAAAGGTCTAATTGGGCTTGCTGTTCCTCATAAAGCTGCTGACTCATGATGACCAAATGGCCGTTGCCGTTCTTGGTTATAAACACCGGTTTATGCTCTTTTATACAAATTTCCTCAATCTCAGGAGTCTTGTTCCGTAAATCTGAAACGGGACGAATCACAGGCATATAGCTCACCTCATTGATAATATTATATCATTATTATATCACAATATTGATAAAAACAGCCGAAAACATGGGTGAGATACGTTCTATATCGATTTCCGGTATCAGCTTTT
>CBEULQ010000334.1:0-3937 GCA_965543975.1 uncultured Desulfocucumis sp.
ATTGGGGCATTTGATTAGCCCTGCATATCTTTATTAATTTTATCAAATTTGCTTTTAATTTTAGCAGCATCCTGCCCCCGGGGATTGTTTGGGACTTCCTTTTCAATATCCTGAAGCAGTTTGAACAGTTTTTTGTCCGATGTAACGCGCACCTTATAATCGCTTTTCAGGTCCTTTATACTTTTATGTACATCTTCTTTGATTGATTTGAGGCGTAACCTGTCAAAGCCTGTTACCTTAATGCCGGTGGATATTTCATTGTTTATTACCACCGCCACGCTGTCCTCAACGCCCTTTATGGTTTTAGCCCTCTCCTTTACTGCCCCGGCAAGCCCCGCATCAAATTTCACCTGTTCCATATTCTGCCCCGATTTATTCTGGGCTTGCGGTTTTTTGGCCGGGGAATTAAGGGCAGCGCAGGCCGTAAGGCTTATAACTAAAAGCAATGACAAAAAACCACGTGAAAACCGTTTCATCAACAAACCACCCTTAAACTATTGTTCCAGCATCCGTGTCATTAATATTTATCCCTTGGGCTTAAATAACAACGCCGCGATAAAACCAAAAATGATGGCAGAGGAAATACCAGCGCTGGTTACTTCAAAAATACCCGTCAAAATTCCCACCAGACCGGTTCTTTCAGCCTCCGCCAGGGCGCCGTGCACCAGCGCGTTGCCGAAGCTGGTGATGGGAACCGTGGCTCCTGCCCCGGCAAAATCAATCAGCGGTTCATAAAGCCCGAAGCCGTCGAGTATTGCCCCGGAGACCACCAATATACTCATGGTAGCGGCCGGAGTAAACATGGCAACGTCCATAAGCAGTTGCCCCACCACACAAATCAGCCCTCCGACAGTAAAGGCCCATATATATGCTTCCATATTAATCACCCCTGTTGGTCGTACTCAATGCAGACGGCGTGGGCTATACAGGGAATGCTCTCCTTTTGCTGATAAGACAACGGTGACAGCAAAGCTCCCGTGGCCACAATAAGAACTTTTTTCAGCTCGCCCTTTTTCATGAGGTTTAATATGTGGCCGTATGTAACCACTGCAGAGCAGCCGCAGCCGCTTCCCCCCGACTGGACCTGCTGATCCTGGCTGTATATAAGCAGCCCGCAGTCAGTAAAAATTTCCTCCGGCATATCAATGCCGTGCTTTTTAAACAGATCGCCTGCTATGTCGTAACCCACCCGGCCCAAATCCCCGGTGGCTATGAGGTCATAGTCCCCGGCTGTTCTTTTCATATCCCTGAAATGCGCCGTTATGGTATCCACCGCTGCCGGCGCCATGGCGCCCCCCATATTGAACGGGTCTGATATGCCCATATCCACCACCCTTCCGATGGTGGCGGATGTCACCCTGGGGCCGTCACCTTTGGAACCTATCACCGCTGCGCCCGCGCCGGTAACAGTCCACTGGGCGGTGGGCGGCTTTTGAGCCCCGTATTCTGTGGGATAACGGTACTGCTTTTCCACAGCTGCATTATGGCTTGCCGTGCCACATAAAACATAGCCGGCCGCCCCGCTGTCAACAATCAAGGAGGCCAGGGCAAGGCTTTCCATGGCTGTGGAACAGGCCCCGTACAGGCCGAGAAAAGGTACTGCCAGTGTTCTGGCGGAAAAACTGCTGGAAATGATCTGGTTCAGTAAATCGCCGCTCAATAGGAACTGGATGTCTTGTTTTTGTAGCCCCGCCTTCTTTATCGCTATCTCGAAGGCTTCCTCCATCATTTTAGTTTCCGCTTTCTCATAGCTGTCCTGGCCCAGCCACAGATCTCCGTGCAGAATATCAAAATCCTCCGCCAGCGGCCCCCTGGCCTCAAAAGGTCCCCCCACGGCGGCGCTGGACAGTATTACGGGATGTTTGGAAAACACCCAGGTTTGATGGCCTTTAAGCATTTTCTATACCCCCAGCATGGCCAAAAGAGTTTTTATCAGCGCCACCACAAAAGCGGAAAATACACCGAATACTATTACCGACCCGGCCAGTTTGAACATCTTACCCCCCACCCCCAGCACAAATCCCTCGGTTCTGTGTTCAATGGCGGCAGAGGCAATTGAATTGGCAAATCCTGTTACCGGCACTGCAGTTCCGGCCCCGGCCCACTGGGCAATATGGTCATATACCCCCAGGGAGGTAAGAATAACTGACAATAATACCATTACAGCAACTGTTGGATTGCCGGCGGTCTTTTCGGTAAAATCAAAATTCCAGAGAAAAAAGTCCTGAACGAATTGACCCAGCAGGCAGATGAAGCCGCCCACCAGAAAAGCCCTGAGGCAGTTAGCAAGTACAGGACGGGGAGGCTGTCTGTCCTTAGCAAGGTTCTGATACTCCTGCTGAACAGGTGTGAGCTTCTTTTTTTTCTTGTTGGACATATTTGCTGCCCCCTATCTTTTGAGCAATGGCTCAAGTTCCCGAGCGGCTGTGGACAGAATTGCGGATGATTCCCCATAGTTCTTTTTGGCCTCTACGTTCTGCGTGGCCAGGGCATACAATTCAAGATCGGCCTGGCACTTTTTTAGGGTAGCGAAGGCCAATTCCTTTGTTTTTGGTTTTGGGACCAGTATGGCGTCGTCAAACAAATCCAGGTACAACTGGCCGACTGAATCCACCTGGGCGATGAAAACATTTTCCGGCGCCACCCCGGCCATTTCCAGTTCTTTGTGCAGCCAGTTCCTGTTCAGACCCATGGCTGTCAGGTGCTCATCTATGATTTCGCCGTCAAGCATGACAGTCTGGGGCACGCTCTCGTTCCCAACCACCAATCCAAGGGTTTTGGCTGTCGCCGGCTGTTTGTCCTTTTTCAGCAGTACGCTGACCTCCCCGGTGGGTTCCAGCACTGCAAACTCCACGTCGGCAAAACTAAAAACATTCTTTTTCCTGAGTTGGCTTAATAAATCTTCCGGCGTGAGGCGGACCTCCATCAACTTGTCCTCCAAAACCTTGCCGTGGTTTACCAGCACCGTCTCACTGCCCTGAACAATATCTCTAACAGATTTGTACTTTATGGCCAGGATATATATGGCAGCCGGGATTATAGTCCAAACCCCCAAGGCTATTAAACCCCCGGCCAGGTTTTTTATTAAATTCAGCGATATGGCGGCGGCTATGAATCCTATAATAATGGCGTTTACTATATCAAAATATGTTAGGCGGGCAGATTGCCTTTTGCCCATTAGCCGGACCAGCAGCAGCGTTATCAGGAAAATGCCGCTGGAGCGGAGCAGAATGTTCAACCATTCCGGCATGTGCGCTACTCCTTGTGATAGATATTAAAAACCTTTGTACTGCGGCTCCTCTAATTCCAGTACAGCAATCCTTTCCTCCAGGCTGTCAACTACCTGTTTTAACCTAAGGGAGTTTTTCCGGTAGAGTTCCTTGCTGTCCGGATCTTCCTCGTGCAAGGCGAAAGTCTCCAGTGTGGCCTGAACGCCCTTAAGGCTGGCCAGTGTTTGCTTGGTTTGGGAGCTTACCGTCATTTTTGCACCCCTTTTCCTTAAACTATTTTGTATATGATAACTGTTTTCTATTCAGCAAAAACCGGAATACCGAACTTGCCGCTCGGTTATTTACTTGACAAAAAAAAGGAAAGCCTTTATGGACTTCCCTTTTTAACAGCAAGCTTATCCAATAACCTCTTAAAACCCTTTGTACTGGGGCTCCTCATTTTCCATCTGAGTTATTCTTGGCTCAAGGCTGTCAACGATAGCCTTGGTCTGTTGAGCGGCGCTGGTGTATAGCTGCTTGGCCTGCTGGTTCTGGGTTTGCAGGGCAAAACTCTCCAGACTGGCCTGCGCGTTTTTGAGGCCAGCCAGCGTCTGTTTAACCTGGGATGCAACAGTCATATACCTTTCCTCCTTAATGAGAATTAATTTCAACAACCAAATGATTTCCTAAGATAAATTTTTTTATGTATGCTGAAATTAATTCTCATT
>CBEULQ010000335.1:0-3927 GCA_965543975.1 uncultured Desulfocucumis sp.
CCCGTGTAATTATATGTGTAATCTATATATTATTTTTAGTTCATTTATATACTGGGAAGGTGGTTCAAATGCATATTATAGTTTGCGTAAAACAGGTGCCCGACACCACTGAAGTGAGGATTGATCCCGAAACCAATACATTAGACCGCTCCAGCGCCCCTGCAATAATAAACCCTTACGACAGCCACGCGGTGGAGGAAGCGGTGCGGCTAAAGGAGCAGTTCGGGGGGAAGGTCAGCGTTATCTCCATGGGCCCGCCCAGCGCCGTGGAGGTAATTAAAAAATGCATCGCCCTCGGGGCTGATGAAGGATATTTATTAAGTGATAAAAAGTTCGCAGGTTCGGACACCCTGGCAACAAGCTATATTTTAGCCATGGGCATCATGAAAATTTGCCGGCAGCAACCCTATGATCTCATCTTTTGCGGCAAGCAGGCCATTGATGGCGACACCGCCCAGGTGGGGCCGGGAATAGCCGGAAGATTGGGGATACCCCAACTTACCTATGTAAAGACCATATCCTCAGTTGACCCGGAACAAAAAGAGATAAAAGTTCACCGCAAACTGGATGAGGGCTATGAGGTGGTAACAGCCAAAATGCCCTGCCTCATTACTGTTGAGAAAGAAATAAACCAGTTGAGGTATTCTTCCCTGCCCAACATGCTGCGGGCCGCCCGGTATCAACCCGTCATTTACGGAGCTTCGGACCTGAACGCGGACCCGCTGATGATGGGTCTTAAAGGATCACCAACTTCGGTGGTGAAAATTTTTGCCCCCACCCAGCGCGGCCGGGGAGAAATATTAAGCGGAGACGGTCAAATTGTGGTAAATAACTTGATCAACAGGCTTTCCAGCAAGATTCTTCAAAACTAAAGCCAGAGGTGATTAAAAGTGGCGGTAAATGTATCAAAAGCATGTATCGGCTGCCAGGCATGCATCCCGACGTGCCCTTACGGCGCGCTTTATATAAATGATGAAGGTCTTTGCCGGGTAATTACAGATAAGTGCGTGGAATGCGGCCAGTGCATTGCAGGCTGTCCCGTAAGCGCCATAGAATTACCGGCGGCAGCTGCCGCCGGAAAAGAGACGGCAGAAAAATCCGCTCCTGGAGGCGCACCGGCGTCTAACAGGCCCGTAAGGCCGGAAGATCCTCTGTCCGGCGAACTGGCCCGCTACCAGGGAGTGTGGGTATTTATTGAGCAAAGGGAAGGACAAATAGCGCCGGTATCCCTTGAACTGCTCGGTGAAGGACGGAAATTGGCTGAAAAACTTGGAGTTGAGCTTTCCGGGGTACTGCTGGGCAATCAGGTGTCAGGCCTGGCAGACAGGCTTTATACCTACGGGGCTGACAGAGTTTATCTGGTGGATCACCCCGTACTCCATCACTACCGGACGGAAACCTATATGCGGGCTTTTGTTAAACTAGCTAAGGAATATCTGCCGGAAATAATATTAATGGGCGCCACCACCACCGGCCGGGATCTTGCCGGAGCCGTGGCAACAGAATTAGGTACGGGTTTGACTGCAGACTGCACCGGCCTGGATATAGACACCCGGCAGCGCCTGCTGCTGGCTACCCGGCCGGCTTTTGGCGGCAACATTATGGCTACCATTGTATCTAAGAAGCACCGCCCGCAAATGGCCACCGTGCGCCCCAAGGTAATGAAAATGGGCAAACCGGTGCCGGGGTGCCGGGGCGTGCTGGTCCGCCCGGAGATAGAGCTAAAAGAATCGGAAATGTCAACCAGGGTTATAGAAATAGTTAAAGAGCAAGTTGACCAGATCAATCTTGAGGATGCCGAAATAATTGTGGCCGGGGGCCGGGGTCTGGGAGACCGGGAAAGTTTCAGAGAAATTTGCTTCGGGCTGGCCGGCGCAATCGGCGCCCGGGTAGGGGCGTCACGGGCAGCCGTGGAGGCGGGCTGGATAGAACAAAAATATCAGGTGGGGCAAACAGGCGTCACCGTTGCGCCTAAAATATATATTGCCCTGGGAATTTCCGGCGCAATACAACATTTGGTCGGCATCAGGGGCTCGGATATCATCATAGCCGTTAACAACGACCCTGAAGCCCCCATATTTAAAGAATGCACCTACGGAATCGTTGCAGACCTTTTCAAAATCGTACCGCTGCTGCAAGAACCCCTTAAAGAATTATTACAGAAAAAAAATGAATTGAATAATAGACCGGGGGACCGGGAGGTGATTAACTGTGCCGGATAAATTTGATGCCATAGTAGTGGGAGCCGGGGTGGCAGGACTTGCCGCCGCCTACAAAATGGCCCAAGAAGGACTATCCGTTGTGGTGATAGAGCGGGGGGACTACCCCGGGGCCAAAAACGTCATGGGCGGGGTACTATACCGCGCTATGATGGAAGAGTTGATACCGGAATTCTGGAAGGAAGCCCCCCTGCAAAGGCCGGTGGTGGAGCAGCGGTTCTGGCTCATGGACAGCCAGTCGGCGGTTACCACGGGCTATAAAGCCAATGAATGGGCCAGGGAGCCGTATAACTGCTTTACGGTTTTCAGGGGCCAGTTTGATAAATGGTTCGCAAGTAAATGCACCGAGGCCGGGGTAGTAATCATAAATGAAACACTGGTTGAATCCTGTATTATGGAAAATGACCGGGTGGTAGGTGTGCGCACCGGCAGGCCCGAGGGCGATCTTTACGCCAACGTAGTGGTTCTGGCCGACGGGGTTAATTCAACGTTAGGCAGGCAGCTGGGCTTTCATAAAGAATGGGAGCCCCGGCAGGTAGCCCTGGCTGTGATGGAAGAACTTAAACTGCCCTCCGAGGTGATTGAGGAGCGCTTTAATCTTGATCCGGGCATGGGAGCCACCATTGAAATATACGGGGACAGTACCCTGGGACTGGTGGGAACAGCATTTATATATACCAACAAGGAGCATCTTTCCATCGGCGTCGGCACACTGCTGTCCCAGGTCAGGCAATTAAAAGTGCGTCCCTATGAACTTCTGGAATACCTGAAAAGCCACCCCATGGTGCGCCCCCTGATAAAAAAAGGGGAACCGGTGGAATACTACGCCCATTTAATTCCCGAGGGGGGCTACAAAGCAATTCCCAAACTGGTGGGTAACGGTGTAGTGGTGGTGGGCGATGCCGCCCAGTTAGTCAACGGCATACACCGGGAAGGCAGCAATTTGGCCATGACCTCCGGGCGCCTGGCGGCCGAGGCCATTATCAGGGCGCATAAAATAGGCTCGTTTGAGGCCAGGGAACTCTCACATTACGAGGAAAAACTGCGCAACAGTTTTGTAATGAAGGATTTGAAGAAATATAAAAATGCTTCTCACCTGCTGGAAGTGAACCCCCAGTATCTAAATGAATATATACCGGTTACCAATATGGCCCTGCACGAAATGCTGACGGTGGACGGAATGAGCAAACAAGAAAAGCAAAAAGCAATCATCAAACGGGCTTTAAACCAGAAATCCCTGTTCTCCCTGGGCAAGGATATATATAAAGCTTGGAAGGCGATGAAATAATGAAATATAAACTGACAAAAAATATGAGAACAGTTGATACAGAGGTAAATGTAGATGATAAGCTTTTTTTAAACCGCTGGAAGCCGGATCAGGAATCCCATCTGGTGGTGGTTGATGAATCGGTATGCGCCAACAAGTGCGCAGGTAAAGATTGTACGTTCTTTTGCCCTGCAAGGGTTTATGAATGGAGAGACGGAAGAATAACTGTGGGATTTGAAGGGTGCCTGGAATGCGGCGCCTGCAGGATTGCCTGCCCCCATGGCAATATCAGATGGCGTTACCCCCGGGGCGGGTTTGGGGTACAATTCAGGCTGGCTTAGGAGGCCGTTCCTAAAACTTTCGCCTGGCTTTGTCAGGCTCGCCGTCCAGTATTAATTGGGGACATTCCTCCGAAGGAGGTGTGTCCCCTGACCTCTGACC
>CBEULQ010000336.1:0-3914 GCA_965543975.1 uncultured Desulfocucumis sp.
AATAAGGTTTTGGAGGTAAACTGAGTAATTGTTTTTTCAACCCGCTGGGAATATTTAAGTGATTTTTTCTTTTCTTCAACCATTGATGAGACTAATTCGAAAGGCTGGTCTATATTTATACGGTCAAAGGAAATAGAGGGATAAGTCTCTTTCTGTACTTTCATTATTTCATTATTTATATGGCTAAGAATATCACTAATCAGTTCGGACAAATCCTCTTCATTAACGTAGAATTTATTAAAGGCATCTTTAAAATCAAGGGAGGAATTGTCGCATATTTTGTCGGCAAACAAGCTTATACCCTTCTTAAGTGATTTAAAATATAGACTTAAAGACCAGTCAATGGTACGGTGACAGGATTCAATTAAATTATTCAATTCTTGTTCTTGCTTTAAATCAATAACATTAAAAATAGCTTCACAATTCATCATATTAATTTACCTGCATTAGCTGAAAATGATTATCATTATTATAAAACGCCCGGATGCCAAGGTCAATAGGTATTTTATATTACATTAAAAACACCCAAAGAGCTATATTAAATATTTTACAGAAGATTTATTTAAATAAGGTTAATTTAGCATTAAGATTTGTTCCGCGATAAAAATAAAAAGGGGCGTTTGCCTTAACGGCAGCGGCGCCCCCCATATTCCTTATCATATTTAATTAAGCTTGCGGAATTAACAACCACCGCCAGGGTGCTGGCATTGTGAAGCAGGGCAGCGGTAAGGGGTGAAATTATTTTTAGCGTTCCCAGGGTGATACCCAGGGCGTTTGCCCCTATGGCAAAAGCGAAATTCTGGTGAATTACCCGCATGGTTCTTCTGGCTAATTTGACCAATTGAGCTACCTTGACGGGATCGTCCCCGGCCAGGACCACATCTGCGGATTCAACCGCCACATCAGTGCCCTTGACACCCATGGCAATGCCAATATCCGCAGCCGCCAGGGCTGGGGAATCATTAATACCCTCGCCGACCATGGCCACAATTCTGCCTAGTTTCTGTTTATCATATACCATCTTCACCTTGTCCTCAGGCAGCATATTTGACCAAATATCGCTGATCTCCAGCTCGCTGCCCACTGCCTTGGCGCAGGCCGCGGTGTCACCGCTGATTATTCCTATTTCGTTTATTCCGGCCTCCCTCAAATTAACAATTGCATTTTTGCTCTGTTTGCGCAGTTTATCCTTAACACCTATAAGACCGATAACTTTTTTCCTTCGGGCTATGAATATTACTGTTTCGCCCCTTGATGCCATTTCAACGACGGAACTAAGTACTTTTTTGCAGTTTATTTTTTCTTCCGTCATCAAACGTTTATTGCCTATTAAAAATTCTTCATTGTCAACGGTCACCTTTAAGCCCTTTCCTACAATCAGTTCTTTGCTCTGATAATTCGGTATGTGCATATTGCATTCTCTGGCCTTGTTCAGCACAGCCAGAGCAAGCGGGTGATTGGTGTGCTTTTCACCCACAGCAGCCAGAAATAAAACCTGTTCAGGGGTCAGACCGTTATCCACTGATTTATAGCTGCATACTTCCGGCCTTCCTTCGGTAAGGGTGCCTGTTTTGTCAAAAAGAACCGTATCAATCCTTCCGGCCGCTTCCAGATAGCAGCCTCCTTTGATAAGAATTCCCCGGCTGGCGGCGTTGCCCATGGCCGCGCTTATGGCCGTGGGTGTTGCCAGACCGGCCGCGCAGGGGCAGGCCACGATCAATATGGTCATGGTTCTGTGAATATCTCTTGTAAACAGAAAAACCATAGATGCCAGCAGGAATGACATGGGAACGATTTTGTATGAATAGGATTCGGCAATATTCTGTATTGGGGCTCTCTTGTTTGCCGCTGTCTCCACCAGGTGTATTATTCTGGACAGGGCGGTGTCATTTCCGGATTTTTCTGTCCGGATATGTATGGTACCCTGTTCCACCACTGTGCCGGCGTAAACTAAATCGCCCGGATGTTTGTAAACAGGAACCGATTCACCGGTAATGGGAGACTGATTTACTGCGGCATCTCCTGTGATAACTTTTCCATCCACAGGAATTTTCCCGCCATCATGAACTACCACTACGTCGCCGGGTTTCAGACTTTCCACCGGCACTGACATCTGGGTGCCGTCCACCAGCAGCCAGGCCTGCTCGTTTTTGTTTTTCAGCAGTTCTCCGATAGCCTTCCTGGACCGGTCAAGGGTTATGGATTTCAGCAATTCACTGAGATTAACCAGCCATACCACGGTAAGAGCGGTAAGACCTTCACCCATTGCCAGGGCAACAAGGGTTGCCGCGCCAATAAGCAGGTCGTTGTTAAGCCTCTTTTCCTTAACAAGGCCACTGATTCCGGACTGGATTACCGGCAGGCTGGAAACAAGCGCCGTTGTTGAAGACAGATTAAACAGTTTATTCTTCGGGCCTAAGGCGCCTTTATTAAATAAACGTCTGAATGCCAGGATGAACAACACCAATCCGGTTACAGCCACCTGAGCCATTTGTATATGAATGGGGAACTCTTCAAACTCTTTTATTGCGGGGGTTGCTGCCTTTTTATTTATAACTGCCGGAACTGCCACCGGGAACCAGTTTGCATCGGGCAGCTTTCCAGGCGTATTGCACATGCAGTTGCCGATGACCGGAATAAGGGATTTTGCAGTGGTTTTTTTTGAATTGTAATAAATCAATATAGTCCCGGTAAGGTGAGAGGCGGTTACCGACGCGATTCCGGGAATGTTTCCCAGTTTATTCTCCAGTAGCCTGCACAACTTTTTATTGTGTTTGATCGGGGAGAATTCAAACCTTACTCTACCCGGGGAGCTATGCCTTAACCTTAAGGCGTCCATCATCTTCCTCCCGCTCAAGATAATAAACTTATAGTTGCGAATTTACTTTAAGGTTATGCAGCACTTTTTGTGGAATTATTTGGCACAGGATTCTATTGCTGCTATGAGGCAGTTTTGTTCTTTTGATGAAAGAGGCAATGTAAATAAAAATTAAAAATGGGAGAAAAATAACCTTTAATGCTCATGTTAAATGGGGACATTCCTCCGAAGGAGGTGTGTCCCCTGACCTTAGAAAGGAGGTGAATAATGAGCCATAATGGCAATAAAACAGTAACAGAGATTCCAAATATCAGTGTCGCCCACAGCTTACCCGGTAGGATCAGGCTTAATGTGCCAGGCTTGAAGGGCAACCGGTTGATGGCTGATACGCTGGCAAGCAGAGTAAAGCTGATTGAAGCCGTCCGTTATATCAAGGCAAGCCCGTTAACAGGGAGGCTGCTGGTGGAATACGATGGCAGCCGGCTCAGGGAGAAGGAATTACTGGAAAAAATTGTCCGGACAATTGTCAGGCCGGTTACCGCTGTTAACCGCCGGGCGGAGCATAGCCGGGAGTTTAACCGGGGAATATGGCAGGAACCCGAGGATTTGCCCATAAAGAAACAACTTTTTAATGTTCTTTTAGGCGGGGGTGTTTTGGCCGGCATGGGGTTAAAACACCTGTTAAAAGGCCGTACTCCTCTGGCTAGGCACCCACACATATTTAACCTGGCGGCTGTTACCGCAATAGTTTCCGGGTATCCCGTTTTTCGCAGCGGTTTGGAGGGGTTATCCAGGGGCAAGATTAATTATGATCTAGTTATAAGTGCCCTGGCTCTGGGTACCACCCTTGTACGCGAGAGCGTACCGGGATTGATGGTCATTTGGCTGGCCAACCTTACCGCCCTGGGACAGTCACTGGTTCTAAAGGGATACCGCAGCGCTCTGCCTCAAATGCCGGAAATGGCCGGTGAGCCAGTTCAGAGGGCGGAAAATTCCGAAATTCCAAGATGGGTTGAAGCCGGCCGGGAGTACAGCCAAAAAGCTGTGCTGCCCACTGTGGGGCTGGCTTCCCTGCCGGTGTTGAAAAACGGCTCCG
>CBEULQ010000337.1:0-3894 GCA_965543975.1 uncultured Desulfocucumis sp.
AATTGCATAATTTCAGAAGAACCCTTCTCTTGAACTTATTGAGAGAGTAGCGGCGGCTCTTGAGGTTGAGCCGTATATGTTATTAGTGG
Source organism: uncultured Desulfocucumis sp. (assembly GCA_965543975.1). Taxonomy (GTDB): domain Bacteria; phylum Bacillota; class Desulfotomaculia; order Desulfotomaculales; family Desulfocucumaceae; genus Desulfocucumis. Next base: position 90 of record CBEULQ010000337.1, read on the forward strand.
ATTCGCCATCCAAAGGTCTTCCTTCTGAAATTATGCAATTGTTATATACGATCAACATCAACGGCCTTATGCATATGGAATTTATACGCGATGTTTTAATCGCTTATGTTAAAACGCATAAGTAAGGCTTTTAAATATGGGAAATTATACGGGCTACTGCAAAATGACAGGCCGGAATCATTTTTGTTTTTGACTCCGGCCTTTAAATTTTTGGTTATTGGACAAGCTGATTGTTTCATAAAGTAGCTAACAAAAGGCCGGAGGGAGGATGTTATGCCTGAGACAGTGATAGTGAATGTCCGTAAAGAACAGGATGAAGACGGGTTTGAGATTGCCGCCGATATTTTACGCAAACAAGTATTCAAACGGGTCAATCTTCCCAGGTTACTGGCAACCGCAGCAATGGCCGGTTACCGGGAGGAGGCGCTTGAAGCCCTGATAGCTTGGGGTACCGGAAAAAGTAGTATAGACGATGTCTGGGAGGAAATAATCCCCATGGCACAGGAAAAATGTGTCGTGGAGGGGGTTAAGCCATCAGATGAAAAAAGAAAAAAGAAAGCTGATTGAACCTGATGTCGCGGCGGTCTATATACGTATAAGTACAGATGAGGATTTGCAAAAATGGAGCCTCGGGGGACAGGAGAAGGAACTGGCGGAGCTGGCAGTGCGTCATGGTTTTAAGATATATAACATATACAGGGATACAATAAGCGGTTCCAAATCCAGACGTCCCGGGTTGGACCAGCTTCGTGACGATATGGCCGCAGGAAAATTCAGCGTCATACTTGTTGTTGATCAAGACAGATTGTCGCGGATGGAGCCCATTGACTGGGAACTTTTGAAACATGAATTGCGCGAATTTCGGGTAAGGCTGGTTACCCCCGTGCAGATAATAGATTTTTCCGATGAGGATAATGAGCTGGTAAGTGACGTTTTCAATTTATTTGCCAGGCATCAGAGGCGGAAGCTGAAAAAGGCCATGATGCGGGGCAGGGCGGAAGCGGTGGAAAACGGCAATTGGTTCGGAAAACCACCTTACGGCAGAAAAAAGATAAAGAACAATAGGGATAAGGATCTGGTGGCGGTTGATCCCGAGACGGGCCCGGTTGTTCAGCAGATTTTTTCAATGTATGCGGAAGGACATGGGTCAAGAATTATAGCAAACGAGCTTAACAGGCTTGGTATACCCTCACCGGAAGGAAGGGTTTGGGATACATGTGCAGTAATCAGGGTTATCAGCAATCCTGTTCACCGGGGTGATTTGCATCGTTGTGAAAACGGAAGGGACATCCATATTGAATCTGTATTTGAACCTACAGTAACTGTGGAACTGTTTGACCGGTGCCAGAAAATATTAATGAAGCGAAATGAGGAAAGGACATGGCAGAGGTCAAATGTCGTAACTGGTCTTGCATCCGGTTCGCTGGTATGCGCCGGGTGCAGTAAAAAATTGCAGGTAGTCCCAATACGCAGCAGGTACGGTAACAAGCGTTACAGCTATTATTACTACCGGCACAGATCCAGGGGGAGAAACGGAAAAATGTTAAAGCCGGACTGCGTAGCCGTCCATCGTGTTGATCGGATAGATGCCAGAATAATTGAAGCTATAAAGATAATCAACTCCAGCCCGACTGTCGCCGGGAGAATGATTGGATTAAAAAATACTGATAAAGAGAGAAAAGTTTTGCTAACCCAGCTGGAGGCGCTAAATAAATCTGAAAAACTGTTGGCTTTGAAGAAGGAAAAATTATTAACGCTATTTCTTGAAGATGATTGGGACAGAGAAATGTTAAACAAAAAAAAGAAGGCTATCGAGGCAGAACTGAAAAATATCGTTAATGAGGTGCAAAACGTCCAAAGCAAATTAAACCTTCTGACCGATGTGAAGTTGGATAGGGAGATGGTTGCGGAGTATTTTGCAGTTCTGATCAACATGGATAGGGAGATGGCCAGGCAACAGCAAAGAAGGCTTATTCAAGCCCTTTTTCCCAAGATCGATATATCATTGAACGGCGACATGCGCATATACGCGCTAATTTCAGATGATGACGTCAATAACACGAAAAGCAGTAATTTTTATCGCCAATATTACGCTCAAGGAATATGATGAGTTGGCCAAAAAAGAGGTTCAAAAAGCTTTTGTTTATTCGTACGAGGAATCAGCAAAGGTTCTCTTTGACAATTATCTGGATAATGTTGAAGCATACTGTAACGGTGTTAAGCTAAAGGATCCTATCACCGACGAGGAAATAGACCCGGACGAGAAACTTATGAGATCAATTGAGGAGCAGATAGGTGTTTCGGAGAATGCCAAAAAGAGTTTCCGGGAAGAAATTTTGATCCGCCTGTCTTCCTATGCGCGTAAGAATAGGAAATTTGACTACAGATCTCATGAGCGGTTGAAAGAAGCGGTGGAAAAGAAACTATTCACTGACCTTAAAGATGTGGTCAAGATAACCACCTCCACCAAGACTCCCGACGCGGAACAGTTAAAACGGATGAACGAGGTCAGCGCCAAACTTATGGATGAATATGGTTATTGTCCAATATGTGCCAATGAATTGCTGAAATATGTGGGAAGCTTGCTGAACAGGTAGTGAGTTCTGATAGCTTTAAAAAGAGGGAATTGTTTTTGTATTGCTTTTAAACCGGCAATTAAACCTGCAGTGGGAATAGATAATGTCCAGTTACTCAATCTCCCGTAACGACTGGTCGTTGCACCGCAAGGGTGAAATTGACAGGCAGCGTCACCGGGAGAAAGTAAAAGAAGCCATTAAGAAAAATCTTGCCGACATTGTTTCTGAAGAGAGTATAATCATGAGCGATGGGCAAAAGATAGTCAAAGTCCCTATAAGATCGCTGGATGAGTTTCATTTCCGCTTCGATCAGGGAAAAAATAAACACGCCGGGCAGGGCAAAGGCAAAAGCAAGGTGGGAGATGTGCTGCATTCCGAACCCCAGCAGGGAAGCGGCAAAGGCAAAGGTGCCGGGGAGGAGCCCGGAGTTGACTATTACGAAGCGGATATTTCCATGGAGGAACTGGCCGAATTGATTTTCGAAGACCTGGGCCTACCTAACCTGGAGCAAAAGAAAAAACCCGAATTGGCCTCGGAATCCCCGGAATTTAAAGATATCAGGAAGAAAGGTATCAGTAGCAACATAGACAGGAAAAGAACCCTTTATGAATCAATTAAACGAGCCGCTATTAAAGGGGAGCCTTATGCGGGCAAAATCACCAAGGATGACCTGCGCTACAAAACCTGGGATATTTCGTATAAATATGAGTCGAACGCCGTAGTTCTAGCCATGATGGATACCTCCGGTTCAATGGGCCCCTTTGAAAAATATATAGCCAGAAGTTTCTTCTTCTGGATGGTAAGGTTCCTGAGAACAAAATATCAGAATGTAAAAATAGTTTTCTTGGCGCACCACGTTGAGGCCAAAGAAACAACAGAAGAGGAATTTTTCACCAAGGGTGCCAGCGGGGGTACCAGGTGCTCCTCGGTTTATAAACTGGCCCTGGAAATAATTGAAAAAAACTTCAATCCGCAAGATTACAACATTTACGCATTCCATTTTTCCGATGGGGATAACCTGGCCTCTGACAACGATAGCTGTGTTAAATATATTAACGAATTGCTCCAGGTTTGTAATCTGGTGGGTTATGGAGAAATAGAAGGGCCCTATTACTATACCAGTACCCTGCGTTCTGCTTATAAAAAAATCACCGATCAGAAATTTACCGTGGTAACCATCAAGGATAAAACCGGTGTTTATCCGGCCCTAAAAAAATTTTTCAGTCCCG
>CBEULQ010000338.1:0-3887 GCA_965543975.1 uncultured Desulfocucumis sp.
TCTGGGTCTCCAGCTTGTTCTCCCACTGGGCTTTTGTTTCCTTGAATTTATCCAGAAAGTTCCTGTCGTACAATTTTTGTCCTCCTTTCCTTGATTTGGAGTGTCATTAATTATTATTAACAATTAATGGATATAGTTAACCCAATACCTTTTTGATATATTCCGGCACCTCGAAGGGAAGGGTGGCTACTTGGGCTCCGGCCTCGGTAAGTGCCTTAACCTTACCTTCAAAGGTTCCCTTGCCCCGTTCTATAATGGCGCCGGCGTGCCCCATCCTCTTTCCGGGAGGCGCGCTTTTTCCGGCTATATAGGCCACCACGGGCTTGGTCATTTTCTTAATGTATAGAGAGGCCTCCTCCTCGGCGTTGCCTCCTATTTCTCCCACCAGTACAACAACCTTTGTCTCAGGGTCCTTTTCAAATTTCTCCAGCACATCTACGAAAGTCAGTCCTACTACCCGGTCTCCTCCCATGCCCACCACGGTGGATTGGCCGATACCGTTTGCCGTCAGGTTGCCGACTATTTCATAGGTAAGGGTTCCGCTGCGGGCTACGATGCCTACGGGACCGGGAACGAAAAACTGATTTGGCGGAATGCCTATTTTGCACTTGCCGGATGAAACAATACCAAAGGTATTGGGGCCGATAATTGTTGTCCCTTTGCGCTTGGCCAAATTTATAATTTCCATCTCGTCGTGAACCGGTATGTGTTCGGTTATTACCACCACAACCTTAATGCCGGCGTCAATGGCCTCAAAGGCCGCGTCCTTGGCGAAGGGAGCCGGGATAAAAACACATGCGGCGTCAACCCTATGTTCCTCCAGGGCGGCGCTTACCGTGTCGTATACGGGAACACCAAGAACTTCCTGCCCGCCTTTTCCCGGCGATGTCCCGCCCACGATTTTGGTTCCGTAGGCTAGCATTTGCTGGGTATGAAATTTCCCCTGATTACCGGTTATTCCCTGTACTATTACATTTGTATTCTCATCAATAATAATGGCCATTTCCCTGTCACTCTCCCTTCTTTTAACTGTTGGCTATCTCCACAGCCTTGGCGGCGGCTTCGTGCATCATCTTATATGCGCTGAAACCATTGTCCTGCAAAATTTTCACACCCTGCTCTTCGTTGGTGCCCACCAGCCTGATTACCACCGGCACGGGTATGCCGATATTCTTCTTAACCTGTACCAGGGCGTTGGCTACATCGTCGCAGCGGGTGATGCCACCAAATATATTGATTAAGATAACCTTGGGATTGTTCCCCAGGAGAATTTCCAGGGCTTTGGCCGTTCCTTCCATGCCGGTGCCGCCGCCTGCGTCCATAAAATTGGCCGGGGCGCCGCCGTAATGTTGAATTGTATCCAGGGTGCCCATGGTAATTCCGGCTCCATTGGCCATAACAGCAATATTGCCGTCCAGTTGAACATAGGAGATGCCTATTTCGTGAGCTTTCTTTTCAAATTCGGTGCGTTCGTCCACGTAGGGCAGATCCTTATGCCTGAACAGCGCCTCGTCGTCTATGGTAACCTTGGAGTCGGCGGCTATTATTCTATCCCCGCTTCTTACCAACGGGTTGATCTCCACCAGTTCCGTATCCTTTTCACGGAAAACCTTATAAAGTATCGGCAACAGCCGGTTGAACTCTTTGTATACGTTGCCCGTTAACCCCAGCCTGCGGGATATCTCCCTGGCCAGATAAGGCTGTACCCCTATGCTCACGTCCACATGTTGCTTGACTATGTATTCATCGGACACTTCCTCAATATCCATTCCGCCCTGGGCCGAGGCTATTATTACAGGCCTCTTTGCCGCTCCGTCAATGGTAATGGCAAGATAATACTCCTGGTCAATCTTAAGCTTTTCTTCCACCAGCAGCATTTCCACCTTGAGTCCCTGCACTGTCATACCAAGTATTTGATTGGCGGCTTCCCTGGCTTCATCCGGATTTGAGGCGAACTTAATTCCGCCTCCCTTGCCTCGCTTACCGGAAAGGATTTGGGACTTAACAACCACGTCTCCTCCAATTTCCTGTGCTACGGCAGCAGCTTCATCAGGGGTTGTCACCATTTTCCCCCGGGGGACTGCAATACCGTATTTGGAAAAGAGTTCCTTTCCCATGTACTCGAAAAGTTTCAATTTAACCCCTCCCCTTTTTAAATTCAAAAAACAATTACTCCGGAGCAAAACAGACGATTATTTTGCCGCGTATATTTTTACCCCTTCATCATAAAGGTCGCCACCCAGGGTATCATTCACCACAATTACCGGGAAATTTTCAACCACCAGCCTGTGTATGGCTTCCGGCCCCAGTTCAGGATAGGCAACTACCGTGCATTCTTTGATGCTTCTGGCAATCAGTGCGGCTGCGCCTCCCACGGCTGCAAAATACACTGACTTGTGCTGCTTGATTGCCTTTATTACCTCCGGTGATCTTTTACCCTTGCCTATCATACCCTTTAACCCCAAGGCGATGAGCCTTGGCGCATAGGCGTCCATCCTTCCGGATGTGGTAGGTCCTGCAGACCCGATAACCTGTCCGGGTTTTGCCGGTGATGGTCCCACGTAATATATGATCTGTCCCTTAATATCTATGGGCAGTTCCTTCCCTTGGTCCAGCAATTCCACCAGCTTTTTATGAGCTGCGTCCCTGCCGGTGTATATTACACCGTTTATCAGTATTCTCTGTCCTATTCTCAGTTTTTCCACAACGTCATCGGTCAGTGGTGTGGTTAGGCTTATCTGTGGCATCTGTGTCACCTCACAAAAATACCCTACAGCACAGCTTCCTTGTGCCTTGCTGCATGGCAATTAATATTTACAGCAACAGGCAGGCTGGCTATGTGGCAGGGGTATATTTCAATATGTACCGCCAGAGCGGTGGTTTTGCCTCCCAGACCCTGAGGCCCTATTCCCAGCGAGTTTACCATTTCCATTACTTCATTTTCCAGTTCCGCCACATCCGGAAGGTGACTGGGTTGCCCAAGCGGTCTCAAAAGCGCCTCCTTAGCCAACAGGGCGGCTTTTTCAAAGGTCCCTCCTATACCGATGCCCAGAATAATGGGCGGACAGGGGTTAGGACCTGCTGCTTTGACAGTATCCATAATAAAATTTTTAATTCCCTCCACTCCTTCGGCGGGTTTCAGCATTTTAATGCCGCTCATGTTTTCACTTCCGCCGCCTTTAGGAGCTATGGTGATTTTCAAACTATCGCCGGGCACGATGGTGGTATGAATCACCGCAGGGGTATTGTCCCCGGTATTTTTCCGGTCAAGGGGATGCCCGACGATTGATTTTCTCAAGTACCCTTCGGTATAGCCCCTTCTTACTCCCTCGTTAACTGCATTGTACAGGTCACCGCCGGTGATGCATACTTCCTGGCCCAGTTCAAGAAACACTACGGCAAACCCTGTGTCCTGACACATGGGCACATTATTCTCCCTGGCTATTTCGGCATTGGTGATCAGCTGACTTAATATTTCCTTGCCGGTTAGGGATATTTCATCTCCCAGTGCCCTGTTGAAAGCTTCAACAATATCGCTGCCAAGATAGTAATTGGCTTCCTGGCAAAGGCGGGCCACTGTTTCTGTTATGGTAGCGACATTAATGGTTTTAATTTCTACTCCCCCCTAGGAGACCGTTCCTAAAACTTTGCCTGGCTTTATCAGGCTCGCCGTCCAGTATTCGTTGGGGACATTCCTCCGAAGGAGGTGTGTCCCCTGACCTCTGTACTTACCGGTACGCTCCGCGCTGGACGGCTTCTCCTTTCGCGCCATGCTTGTTTTTGAACGGTCTCAGACTTAGCATTGACTCATAATTATCATGATTTTTGCAATATTTGTACCAGTGTATATTTAATTAAAGGTGCGTCCGTAAACCGGCTGATAGCAA
>CBEULQ010000339.1:0-3886 GCA_965543975.1 uncultured Desulfocucumis sp.
GTTCATTATCACGGTCGGCCATGGTTCCGGAACCCATTCTGGCACATAATCGGGTTTTGTTTCCTCAAAACCGCCCGGCAGCAATTGATCTTTCTTGCCTTACGCTTACGTCGGCGGAGGAGACGCATGTAAAAATATCCCACTCAGTTGGCCTTTTATACTGGTCGGCGGGCAGGATAAAAAATATTGGTAAAAATTACATCAATAGCATGAATGAATTGCTGGATATGTGTATTTTATCAATCTCCCTGGCCAAACTGATCGAAACCCGCATTACAGAAAAACACGCTCTGTTAACAAAAAGAAAAATGCCACAGCATAACCTTGCAGGGATACAAGAGGCGGAAGACTATAAAACGCTCAATCATTGAAAAACCACCGGCTTCCACAGATACAAAAGTAATATAAAAATACGGACGGAAAGGAGGAAAACGAGGCCGATTCAGGATATATGCCTGTTTCGGATAACTTAACAACTTATTGAGGGGTGAGGAAATGAGTTTGAACGCGAAAAGATATTTTTTCATAGCTTTGGGATTTGCACTTTTGCTGCTATTTTATTTAATGCCGGAATTTAAGCCCGCCGTTGACCCTATGGGAAAAGAATTTCCCCTGACCCAGGCGGGTAAGGCCGCCATAGGACTTTTCCTGCTGGCTGGCGTATGGTGGGTATTTGAAGTTATCCCCATCGGCGTCACCAGTATAGCTATAGGGGTTTTCCAGCCCCTATTCGGTATCCGTACCGCCAAAGAAGCCATGAAGGATTTTATGGACCCCACTGTTATGTTTATACTGGGTTCCCTGCTGGTGGGACTGGCCTTTACTAAAGCCGGCATCACCAAACGCATCGCTTATAAAATGCTGGCATTAGTAGGAGAAGACACCCGCAAAATTCTACTGGGCGTATTCGTTATTACTTCACTGCTGACCCACGTGATGGCCCATACCGCCGTGGCGGCCACCATGTTCCCCATTATGATGGCCATACTGGCGTTATACGGGGAAGGAAACAAGCCCACCAACTTCGGCAAGGCCATGTTTATCGGTATGGCCTATACCGCCGGGGCCGGCAGTATCGCCACCCTGATGGGAGGAGCCCGCAACCCCGCTGCAGTTGGATTTTTCAAGGAATTCACCGGCCAGGACGTTTCCTTCATCGCCTTTTCGGAACACCTGCTTCCCGTTGCCTGGGTAACCGTAATTCTTATCTGGTTAATGCTGATCACCATTTTAAAACCGGAAAAAACAAGGATAAATGGTATCAAGGAAAAGGCACAAAGCCTATATGCGGAGCTAGGCCCCATGTCTAAACAGGAGATAATGGTTCTTCTGCTGGTGGCAGGCGCCCTGTCGGTGCTTATATTGCAGTCCTTCATCCCGGCCTTGAAGTCCATTGACCGTTCCATCCCCCTGCTTGTGGCAGGACTATTGTTCTTCATGCTGGAAATCCTTACTGTTCAGGACCTGGAAAAAAGCATTCCCTGGAACATTGTGCTGTTATTTAGCGGCGCCATGAGCATCGGCTTCGCCCTTTGGAAAACCGGTGCCGCGGAATGGATTGCGGTAAACTTTATTTCTTTGCTGCAGGGCTCACACTGGCTAATTTTTGTGATGGGTATAGCCATACTTGTAGGATTGCTTACCAATTTTATTATGAATGTTGCCGCCATTTCCATAGTGCTGCCGGTCGCCCTGGTTATTGCCAAATATCTGGGTGTAAATCCTGAGCTTGTACTGTACTCCTCCGTGGCCATGGCGGGAATGCCCTTCCTTCTGCTGATCGGGGCGGCGCCCAACGCCATAGCGTATGAGTCAAAACAGTTTTCCACCGGTGAATTTTTCAAATATGGAATACCCGCAACCCTGCTGTTACTGGTAATTCTGTTGGCGTTTATGTTTACTTACTGGCCCCTTATAGGTTTAAGCCCGTTGGCTAAATAAAAAACATTCAAGAAGGAGTAATCATGCACTGCCTTGAAATCTAATCTATAGAACTTCTCCGGAAGCATCCACATCATGGAATTCGCAACCACTGCGGAACAGGAACAACAGGCATTACCCCCGGACAGCAAGGGAGTGAGTTCAGAAAAAAAAATTAGTACGGGGTAGGCTTCTTAATGTTTAAGGAGGTGTTGAACCTTGTCGGAAAGCACGCAAGTTATTTTTGCCACGGCGGTGTTTATCACTGCCTACGCCATAATCGTATCGGAAAAAATACACCGCACCGTGGTAGCCCTGGTGGGGGCCGGACTTATGGCCCTGAGTAAAATATTAAGCCCGGAACAGGCCGTGGAAGCCATAGATTTCAATACCATCGGCCTTTTGGTGGGTATGATGATTATTGTGGGCATTACCAGGCAAACCGGGGTTTTCGAATTTCTGGCCATCAAAGCAGCCAAGCGCTCCCTGGGACAGCCCCTGAAAATAATGGCGGCCCTGGCCCTGGTCACCGCCGTTCTCTCGGCTTTTCTGGACAATGTTACCACGGTTTTGCTTATTGTGCCCGTTACCTTTGCCATCGCCAACAAACTTCAGGTGAACCCGTTACCCTTTTTAATTGTAGAAATTATATCCTCGAACGTAGGAGGCACCGCCACATTGATAGGCGACCCGCCCAACATAATGATCGGCAGCGCCACCAAACTTGGGTTTTTGGATTTCATGATCAACCTTACTCCGATAATTGCAGTTATCTATGTACTCACAATATTTTTCCTTAAGATTATCTACAGAAAACAGCTTATTACAAGCCCGGAGCTTCAAAAGAGCATAATGGAGCTTAATGAAAACGACGAAATAAAGGACCCTGTTCTTTTACGCAAATGCTTGATCGTTCTGACCCTTACCATTGCCGGTTTCATGCTGCACCAGTTTGTTCATCTGGAATCCTCGGTGATAGCTTTAAGCGGCGCCAGTTTGTTACTGCTGCTATCCAAGGACGACCCGGAACACGCCCTGCATGCCGTGGAGTGGCCCGTTATTTTCTTCTTTGTGGGGTTATTCGTGCTGGTTGGAGCACTGGAGCATGTGGGAGTAATTGAACTCATAGCCAAGGTATCCCTAGAAATAACCGGGGGCGAAATGGTGCCGGCCGCCATGCTGATACTATGGATATCCGCCATTGCCTCGGCCTTTGTAGATAACATACCCTTTGTAGCCACCATGATTCCGCTCATTCAAGACATGGGCAGGCTGGGCGGCATAGAAAATCTCAACCTGCTCTGGTGGTCCCTCTCCCTGGGAGCCTGCCTTGGCGGCAACGGCACCATCATAGGGGCATCAGCCAACGTGGTTGTAATTGGCATGGCGGAAAAGCGGGGGACACACATAAGCTTCCTGGGATTCATGAAAGTGGCTTTTCCATTGATGATAATGTCGATAATACTTTCCACCGGCTACATGCTGCTCTGGCATTACATGCACGGACCCGTTATGATGCTGGGCGTACTGGCTTCGGCCTTTGTAATTGGGTTTATTCTTAACCCTATCTCCAACGCCATCACCCGAAGGGATACCCGGTCAGTTACCCCCCAGCAAAAAATATAAGTGAGCCTTGGGTTCGGAAGAGGTTATTCCCCTTCCGAACCCTTAGAGCGAACTTAGTTCGAGTTTACAGCCTGTTTATCCCCGACTTCGAGGACTGTGCCTTACAGGCTGTTAACGAGATAAAAGCCTGACAACCATAAGAAATTTTATCGAAGATATTTATTTTAAAGCACAAAATATTAACCTTTTAGGATGGGTAGTCATTGACTGCCCATTTTGCTGTTACCACATCAAACATTCAAGGGATGGATTTTTTACTATTTGAAACAATACTGTTGGTATTGCCAAAACTACTCACCGCAATTCTATTATATCCTCTACACCTGCTCCCTCACCCCGC
>CBEULQ010000340.1:0-3881 GCA_965543975.1 uncultured Desulfocucumis sp.
ACCGCCGACATCCTGCTTGTAAGGCAGGCGCTCTCCCAGCTGAGCTAATCGCCCGCATATGGTGACCCCTACGGGATTCGAACCCGTGTTACCGCCGTGAAAGGGCGGTGTCTTAGACCGCTTGACCAAGGGGCCGTACTTGATATTCGAGGTTCGATGTTCGAGGTTCGACACTTGTTGGAATTGGCTTTAGGCCAATTCCTTCTAATCAAACTTCGAATTTCGAACTTCTAACTTCGAAATTGGTGGGCCCACCAGGATTCGAACCTGGAACCAGCCGGTTATGAGCCGGATGCTCTACCGTTGAGCTATGGGCCCGTATATGGCTCCTCGAGTAGGATTCGAACCTACAACCTACCGGTTAACAGCCGGTTGCTCTACCGTTGAGCTATCGAGGAACGGCGCAATATTTATTATACATAAACATGCCCCTCCGGTCAACACCTATTTACCCATCCAATTTCTGGAGCCAACAACCGCCAAAAAATACGTTAAAGCAAGGATTCCACGTAACAGGATTTGCGGGTTACAACAACTCAAGGGGATGAAGTCATCATCCCCTTGAACTTATTTTTGTTTAAATTTATTAGGATTCAACTTTAATCCAGATAGTCCTTGAGTTTTTTGCTGCGGCTGGGGTGGCGTAGTTTACGCAGGGTTTTGGCTTCAATCTGGCGTATGCGCTCCCTGGTAACACCGAATTTCTGGCCCACTTCCTCCAGGGTACGGGCCCTGCCGTCATCCAGACCGAACCGCAGTCGCAACACCTTCTGCTCCCTGTCGGTAAGGGTCTTCAGCACTTCATCCAACTGCTCCCGCAGCAGGGTGAATGACGCCTCTTCGGCCGGTGCCCGGGCATCGTGGTCCTCTATGAAATCCCCCAGGTGGGAATCCTCCTCCTCGCCTATGGGTGTTTCCAGAGATACCGGCTCTTGAGCTATCTTCATTATTTCCCTGACCTTTTCCTGGGAAATATTCATTTCCTGGGCAATTTCCTCCGGGGTTGGTTCCCGTCCCAGTTCTTGAAGCAGTTGCCGGGAAACCCGGATAAGTTTGTTGATGGTTTCCACCATATGCACAGGTATGCGAATGGTTCTGGCCTGGTCGGCAATAGCCCTGGTAATGGCCTGGCGAATCCACCAGGTGGCATAGGTGCTGAATTTGAACCCCTTGCGGAAATCAAATTTTTCCACTGCTTTAATAAGCCCCAGATTGCCCTCCTGAATCAGGTCCAAAAACAGCATACCCCGGCCCACGTAACGTTTGGCGATGCTGACCACCAGTCGAAGATTGGCTTCCGCCAGCCTGCGTTTAGATTCCTCGTCGCCCTCTTCCATACGTTTGGCCAGTTCCACTTCCTCCTCGGGGCTCAGCAGCGGAACGCGTCCAATTTCTTTAAGGTACATCCGCACCGGGTCATCTATTCCAACCCCGTCGGGAATTGTAAGATCTATATCCATATCCTCCGGCGGATTCTCCACCGGCCCATCTATGGGGTCAACTTCCGGGACTTCAGATACTACTTCAATGCCAAGACCGCTAAGCTTTTCATAGACTTCGTCAATCTGCTCCGGCGTCAGGTCGGCTGCCTGAAGACTATCCATAATCTCATTGTAGGAAAGCATCCCCCGTCTTTTACCTTTTTCTATCAAATCTTTGACGCCTTCGGCCTTTAGATCGTCGTTCATTTCCACATTCCCCCTTTCAGGGCCGCAAAATGTTAACGGAGGTTTTGAATTTGCTGCATCAACTGGTTCATTCTATCCTGATCGCCGGTTTTCTCGGCTTCGGCTAAATCCTGAATCAGTTTTGTTCTCTGAATACTGATTAAATTTTTAGAAACTGCAGTAATATAATCTTCCATAATTCTATCCGGGTCATCCCCGGGAATTTTCTCGAACAACAGCCTGTTAATGAGCGATAGCGCAGGTTCATCAAGCTCGTTCATAGCCCTGGCCGGCTCGAAGCCGCCTTGCTCCCTGTGCCTGATCAACACCCGAAATATCTCCCGGTGCAGAGGTTCGCTCCAGAAGTCATTACCCAGCACTGATACCACATAATCAATACGGTTCTGGTCTTCCAGAAGCAACTGGAGAATGCCCTTCTCCGCCACTATAACAGGATCAACTTTTTTTTCGCTTTTAATTATATTATGCTTGTTTTTAGCAATTTTATCCGGTTTTGGCCAAATTTTTCGCTGATGTTCCTTGAAGCTCCTTAATTCTTCCTTAACGGCATCCCAGCTTAAACTCAGGCGGGAAGAGACCAATTGTATACCTTCATCCAGTTCTGATCTCCGGGAAATATTGACAAGGTTCTTCAATACATCGTTAAGAACTTCGGACCTGCTTTTACCTTCCTGCAACAAATAACCCAGTTTAAAATCCAGCAGCAGTTCGGCCGACAATATCAGTTCTTCCCAGGCGGCAGCGCCATGCCTGCGCAAAAATTCATCCGGGTCCTTGCCGTCGGGTATACTAATCACTCCCAGGGAAAAACCCAACTCCTGTAATACATCCAGTCCCCGCAGCGTTGCCGATATACCCGCCCGGTCCGAATCATAGGCAAACAGAGCGTGGTTGGTATAACGAAGAAGCAGTTTTCCCTGCTCAGGGGTGAGACTCGTGCCCAATGAGGCAACAGCATTGGTAATGCCGTATTGGTGGGCAGATATTACATCAAGATATCCCTCCATGATTACAGCCTGGTTTTTTTTTCTAATGGTTCCCTTAGCATGGTCCAGGCCGAATAGAATGGTACTTTTATCAAAATACGGTGTTTCCGGGCTGTTTAAATATTTGGGCTGTCCGTCTTCCAGGATTCTGCCCCCGAATCCCCGCACCCTGCCCAGGGCGTCGCTCACCGGAAACATTACTCTCTGGCGAAACCTGTCGCGGTTTCTGCCCCTTTCACCGGCCATCGCAAGACCCAGTTCCACCAGTTCCCCGGATTGGTACCCCCTGCCTCTCATGAACCCCAACAGGTTCTCCCAGCCTTGCGGGGCGTAACCCAGCTTAAACTTTTTTATAGTCTCATCTGAAAGTCCCCTGCCTTTGAGATAGTCTCTGGCAACAGAGCCCTCCGGACGATTAAGTAATATATAATGATAGTATTCAGCGGCCAGGGCGTTAGCCTTCCAGGCCCATTCCTCCCTGGCGGCCTTTTTCCTGTCCCGGGGAGTATCGGTTTCAGGCAATTGAATGCCTGCCCGGTTTGCCAGCCTGCGCACCGCCTCCTGAAAGGAAAGGTTCTCAAAGAGCATCAAAAATTTAAATACATTGCCCCCGGCATGGCATCCAAAACAGTAGAAAATCTGCTTATCAGGAGTGACCGTAAAAGATGGATCCCGCTCCTGGTGAAAAGGACAGTTCCCAACGTAGTTTTTGCCCTTCTTCTGCAGCCTGACATATTCGCCAATAAGCTGGACTATATCGGTGCTCACTCGGACATTTTCAATAATTTCAGGAGATATAAGACCCATTTGGGCTTCACCACTTAAATAGTGCCACTATTTTAAATAATATAACCGCAAAAAAACTGCCGGCTGTTAACTGGTAACAAACAATGCCTAATTTCTGGAATATGGCCGAAATACGGCAAAAACCGCTATGACGCGACCATGTCTTCACCAACAAAAAAATAAAGTTGAACTGTTTATTTTATCACATATTCGCTGTAACCATTAATTATCCTTCCGCTGTCGAAAAAATTACATCTCACTCATATATCCTGAAAGAGCGTGGAATAAAAAGACCGGTAAACATGGAAATGGCGTATCGATCGGTCATTCCCGCTATGTAATCGCATGCCACCCTTTCCACACCCATTTGCTCCACTTTGCGGCGATACTCCTGTGGCAGCATCTCGGGATTAGAGGCAAT
>CBEULQ010000341.1:0-3864 GCA_965543975.1 uncultured Desulfocucumis sp.
CCGCGATAGTAAGCCGCGACTGGAGTACAGCCGAGTGCACTTCCGATCTAATTACAATTTAGCTGAAGCTTAAGGATGACGATTGGGCTAACGCTAACAGGTCCGAACGTTATAGATTATTAGTTGGCATGGCTTCAGCTAAATTGAAATTAGGTGAGCAAACTGAAACCGCAGCCCTTCTTCTAGATGCCTACAACGAATGTCCGGAGCATAAAAATGCCCGAAAAAATTTGGCTACTGGCTACCTTCTAAATAATGATCCTGTTGAAGCCGCAAAACTTGCCCGCGAAATATTGGTAGAGGACGATAGTAATGAAAATGCAGCTGGAATCTTAATCCAAGCCCTTATAAGCGATACCACGTGCAATGAACCACTCAAGCAAATACCAGAGGCTTTATATGATAAAGAAGAGGTATTAGTTGCACACGTACATTTTCTAAGGTGCAGAGGAAACTCTGATTGGGTGAAACTTGCAAAGGCAGCCGCTGTTAAACATCCAGACAGTCGACTATTGAAGCTGTTTTCCGCTGAAGCAATCCTAGATGAGCTTATCCGTACAGACTGTGATGCGGTTGTAGGTGGAATAACCAAAAACATTAATTTTGATGAATTTTGCAATGCCGTTGAAATACTTTATGCGGAAGCACGCGACGCTCTCGTCAAAGGATACGCATTACTTCCTTCAACTGCCCACAATACAGCATTAGCGCTTCGATTTTTAGATGACATCACAAGGGCAAAGGAAATTCTTGACGCTTCTATAAAGCAATACCCGGATGATGAAAACCTTCGGCTTCAAAGGGCGCTTGTAGCGTACTCAGAGAATGATCCTTTAGGAGCGTTGGCGGTGTTGCCGGACAAATCATTGGAACCAGAGGTGATAGGCTTAATCGCCAGCGCTCTGGCCGATACTGGTAAGGAAGCAGACGCGCTATCTATGATAGAAAACATTGACGAAAGCAGACTCCCAGAGCATGTAATAACGGAATTTCTATCCGTTCGCATTCGTATATATATAGCTCGTAACGAAAAACAACTTGCAATCGATACCATTGACCAGCGCGTTGCATCAAATCCTGAAAACCTAAACCTCAGAGCCTTACAGACACGGACATACCGTATGGTAGGAGATGATAAAGGCGCTAGACAGGCTTTCGAAAAAGCTCTTACGGCAGTTAACGGTCAAACTAGTCTACAGTCCCGACTTCAGTTAAGTTTCGAAGCGCGGAAATTGGGCCGAGATGATGCGATTATTGATTTGCTTAAAGGACGAGTTGCAACAAATCGCGAAAGTGAAGGACTTCACGTTCTAATTGCAGCTTCAGTCAATTCAGGTTTTTGGGTTACAGCTCGAGAAACACTTAATTCTATTTCAGAGAGTCTTCATGGCAAAGTGTGGTTTCAAAGAGCCGAAGTAGTTCTTGCTCTAAATACGGGCGACACTGCGTCAGATGAAAAGATCGCCCGGTATCTCAGACAGTGCCCAAACGACTTAGAAATGATACTGGCCCGTATCGGAATTTGGCAGAGAGAAGGTAGGCATATTGATATACGTCGTTTTTTGCAGCACCTTAATCTTGCCGATATTAATGGTCGACCTGAACAGCGTATTCAGCTTGCTTCTCTGATTTGCCATTTTGAAGAAGCTTTAAGGGGCCTCGAATATGGCTACTCAGTCCTAATGGACAATTGGGATATCCCACAAGCACATCTTGCATATCAAGGTCTCATATTCCTAAATGAGAACATTGGGGCGGTAATGCCTTCGACTGATGCAATCGCTGTAAATACAGTAGTATGTCTTCTAACTGAAGGCGGTGAACGGCGATATCGTATTGAGAAAGAGAAACACGTATTTTTCGAAGATGAACGTGTGAGTCCAGAAAGCGACCTTGCCGTACTCCTCGTTGGTAAGCAACCGGGTGAAAAGTTAAAGCTTCAAGACCATATCAGCTCTAAACCGGTTGAAGTGCGCTGGATTAAACCTGTTTATCTTGATGCCTTACATAAATCTCTGGAGCAATTCAATGAACGGTTTCCACGTGCCGATGGATTGCAGCGGTTCACCTTCGACCCCGATGCACCTGACCCAATGGAGGATATACGAGCAATTATCAAGGCTCGCGCTGAAGCTGACCAACGCATTCTTGAGGAGTACCAATCTAAGGGCATCCCTCTGTCATTTGCTGCCGCATTGCTTGGAAAAGACCCACTAGATGCCTGGGGCGGCCTTCCATCAGTCAATATTATGTTTAAAGTTTGCCACGGAACACGACAGGAGCGTGAGGATGCGCTTCAGAGGATATATAAACACAATCGCAAAGGGTGTGTGCTTGACGCAATTACACTATCGGTGGTTCACCGTTTAGGTGTAGAAAAGGCTGTTTCTGCGGTATGTGGGCCTATTTATACAACGCAATCAGTTATTGACCTTATGGTATCTAAATCCATTGAAGCAAGGAAAGATGTTGGAAAAAAACAAGGTTTTATGTCTTGGCGCGAGGAACAATTAGTTTTTGAAAGATATCCTGAAGAAGTCATGAAAACCGTGGCCGACGAACGTGAAAAAGAGGCTTCTTGGGCAAGAAATGTAACCATTATAGCCCCTTCCATGCCCAAAAATGATTTCTCACAGGAAGTTAGGACAATAATTGATATAGTTGGGCACGTAGCCTACGGCCCTGCCGTTGCAGCCGATGGTAATGATCTTATACTATTATCGGAGGACATGGGCTTTAGATCCTGGTCATCAGCAACTTTTAAAATTCCAACTACATGGTTGCAACCGGTATTAATATATGCAAGGGATGAAGGTAACCTTACCCTCAATGAATATTGCGAAGCAATTAACTCACTAGTTTTAAGCGGTCATACCTTTATTTCCCTTAATCCTGATTGTTTAATGCACCAATCACGTAAGGACAATTTCTTAGTAACCAACGAATTGTCCCGCCTTCTGAGGATGGTGGGTGGACCATCTGCAGACCTATTAGCAAACAGTCGTGTTTTGAGTGCCTTTATAGATATGCTTTGGCAAGAATGCTCCGAGGATTTAAAGGTCAAGAGAATTGTAAGTGAAGCATTTAGCACCTTTATTAAAGGACGTCACGAAGATCAAAGACTGATTATATCGTTGATTCTAAAAAAAATACGGACAAAAATTAGGCTTATGACTGAACATTCCTTGGATTGGCTTACTGGTCACTCACTCGGGATGATGTACTTCGATGATCTGTTGCAGATAAAAAAACAATAGGCATGTTGGTGATGACAAATAGGTTTTGCTCTTAGTGGGTAAACAACTACCTATAAGATTAGTATAAAGTTTGTCTGGCTCTTGTTTATAGTGATTCTCTTCACCTCTATGATTCTAATTCAACTTCCCATTATTCAATAGAAGTTCGATTGTTCATTACTTTCAAGTAATGGAGGTCTAAAATGCGGCTGTTTAGCGATTACGATTTAAGAAAAGTCCTTGAAAATCATAGTCAGAAAATGAAAGAAAAGATTGATCGCTATAGTAATGATGAGATTATGGCAAATAATCTTGAATTGCTGACAGATAATTGTTTTGAGGAATACAAAATTGAGACAGTAATTATTGGGGAGGAAGAATTTAATAGACGTAGCATTGTTCAGCAGAAGATTCAGAAGCATATTGATCCATTCTTTCGAGATATTTATCAAAAGGATTACGTTGAAGTAGACGGTATTGTGGCGAAGTTTTTCTTCCCTTATTCCGGTGATGATAGCCTTTTCAAGTGTCAAGCATCTACCTTCTCCCTATCAGGGTACCCAGATGTTGAGTTGATCAATTGTTTAATCGTTTTTACATACCAGGCTGAATTAATCGAGCTACAGAA